>CAVJLP010000050.1:0-14984 GCA_963650525.1 Firmicutes bacterium CAG:534 | reverse complement strand
GTGTAATAGTTTGTGCATATATTAGTTAAAGAGAATTTTAGTTTTTAGCCATACTGAGAATATCTAGCACTAAAATTCACTCTATTAATGGGAGAATTAAATGAAATCTGTTTTTAAGGCCTTAACTCTTGCTGCCGCCATTGCTGTTACCACCTCAGCCTTTGCTGATCCTACTATTGTAAAGGTAGGTGTTGTAGGTGCCTATAACGCCCAATGGGATACTGTAAATGAATTGCTAAAGAAGGATAATATTGAAGTGAAGCTAGTCAAATACTCTGACTACGCTACACCTAACCGTGCCCTAAACGATGGCGATATCGACTTAAACGCTTTCCAGCATAAAGCCTTTTTAAAAAATGATATTGCCCGCAATGGCTATAAGATTGAAGCTATCGGTGATACTCTTATCACTCCACTGTGTGTCTTTAATAATAAAGACAAAATAAAATCCATGGATGACATCACACATGGCGATATCATTGCTATTCCATCTGATTTAACTAACGGCGGACGTGCCCTCAAGGTATTAGAGAGCGCAGGCTTAATTAAGGTAAATCCTGACAAGGGCTATACCCCAACTAAGGCCGATATCACTGAATATGTTAAAAAGATTGAAATTCGTGAAGCCGAATCAGGAATTCTTGCCCGCATTCTTCCTGATGTATCTGCTGCGTTAATCAATGGTGGTAACGCCTTTACCGCACACCTTGATCCTACTGCAGATGCTATTTACTCAGAAAATCTTGATCCTAAGGTAAACACTGCAGCTCCTGAGCTAGTCAACGTCATTGTTGCTCGCTCTGCAGATAAGGACAATGCTACCTATAAGAAGGTAGTTGCAGCCTATCAGACTGATGAAGTAGCCGATACCTTACTTAAGGTCTATAAAGGTGCCTTCTTACCTGCATGGGATGGTGCTAAGCATGGTTATCAGGCCAAATAATCATGGCTAAAGTCATAAGTTCCCTCAATGATTTCATTGAGAAGCTACAAGAGTGTTGCAGTATTGACTGTGGCACAACTGACATTGAGGGAGTAACTAAGCAAGCAAAGCTTTTTGCATCCTGGTTTAAGGATGCAGGTTTTTATGCAGAAACAGTTGATCTTGGAGATCATGTCGGCAACGGTGTCTTTGCAACAAACGACAAGGATGCCCAGCACTACGATCTGTTACTTTCAGGACATCTTGATACCGTGTTTAAACACGGTACCTGTGCTGAGCGTCCGGTAAAAATTGAAGGTAACAGGGCCTTTGGTCCTGGCGTTGCCGATATGAAAGATGGTGATCTCACTATTTTATGGGCACTATCATCACTTGATAAAGAAACACTAAAGCGCATAAAAATAGCCGTCTGTTTAAATCCTGATGAAGAAACGGGATCAGTGCACTCCTCTTTATGGATAGACGCCTATGCAAAAAAATCACGCTTTGCGCTAGTCTTTGAAAGTGCAGAAAAGCCAGGCATTGTCACTAAAAAACGTAAGGGGATTGCCCACATCGATATCTTCTTAAAAGGAGTGGGAGCCCACGCGGGGTTCTGTCCTGAGCTTGGTCGCTCTGCAATTGATGCCCTAGCCAACTGCATCATAAGGATTAACGCGTTGCGTACACCAAACGTAACCGTTAACTTTGGTGTGGTAGATGGCGGTACTATTGCCAATGCCATTGCCGAAAATGCTCACGCGCGCCTTGATGTGCGTTTTTGGACTAATGAGCAATGGGATGACTTTTATGCACAGTTTAAAGCTGAGTTTACAAAGCCCTTTGGCAAGGATGTGAGTGCAAGCTATAACATCTTGGTACTAAACAAACCCATGCTAGAGCTAGAAAATACCTCAAAACTTGAGGAAATAGTAGCTAGTGCCTTAAAGGATGAAGGAGTTACTGCAGAGTTTGTACAATCAGGAGGGATCTCAGATGGCAATCACATTTCACAGTCAGGCACTGCCGTTTTAGATAGTCTTGGGCCTGTTGGTGCAGGCTGTCATACTGTACGTGAATGGCTTGATCTTAATAGTGTTGAAAGGGCTGTGAGAGTTCTACAAAAGATCATCCACAATATTTAAACTCACACATATATCTTTAAGTCCCCTTAAGGGGGACTTTTCAGTCCTAAATGACTTTCATAATTAAAGGCTAGAAAATCTGCCTGATAGCCCCTAAAGAGCACTCTCATTACAAACTTTAGCCAAAACTCCATCAATGACACGATCAAGTGAACGCTTTTGTTAACAAAGCCCCAATCGCAAAGTATACAAGCGTATAATTTAGCAAGTTTTAATTTTTCATTTCAGGGATCAAAACATATGGCTGATCAGGATAAATATTCAGAGAACCCCGAACTTAAGACCATATCCAACGCCAAAGGCTTGAGCGTTACTATTATGGATTGGGGTGCAACCATCATCTCAATCAAGGTGCCAGTTTTCGGCGAAAGTGAACCACGTGAAATTTTGCTAGGTGTAAAAGATCCAGCTAAGTGGTCTGAGCAGAAATGCTACTTCAATGCCACTATTGGCCGCTTTGCAAACCGTATTGCCAATAATACCTTTGATATTGACGGCAAAACCTATACCTTAAACTCAAAAGATCCTCATACTCTTCATGGCGGTGTTGAAGGCTTTGATAAGCGCCGCTTCACCTTAGTAAAAGAGACTAAGAATGTTTTGGTCTATGAGTTGGTATCTGCAGATGGCGATCAGGGCTTCCCTGGTAACTATACCCTCACTGTAACCTACACCGTAACTGATGATAATCAGCTTTTAGTTGAGTATCTTGGCAAATGCGACCAGAAGTGCTGGTCATGCATTACTAACCACGCTTACTTCAACCTAAACGGCAAGAACTCCTCTGCTTTAAATCACACCGTCTGGTTTGATTCAACCGAGTTTCTCCCCTGCGACGCTGATTCCATTCCAACAGGTGAAGTACGTAAGGTCCGCGGTACTGCCTTTGATTTCCATACTCAGGCAAAGACTGTGGGACAGGATTTCATGCGCGATGAGCAGATGCAGTTAGCTTTAGGCTATGATCACCCCTACCTCATCGATGGTGACGGCAATAAGCCTTTTGCAAAGGTTGAATCAGATGATGGTAGCGTGAAGATGGAAATCTACACTGACTATCCTGCCTTCCAGTTCTACTCTGGTAACTATGTCTATAGCCCCAATCCTGAAAATCAGATCATTGCCCGTGACGATGGCAAGGTTTATCAATCTCAGCCTGCACTATGCTTTGAGCCAGAGTTCTACCCTGACTGCCCGCACCTGCCAGATTTTGCAGACAAGAACCCTATCGTAACTCCTGAGGCTCCGCTCTCAAGATTTATCTGCTATAAGTTCTGCTAATAAGATATTAGCTGACAGGAAAATGTGTATCTAGAAAGCGCCGGTATATGCCGGCGTTTTATTTATAAACCAATTCCTGTAACAAGTGCCACCAAGGGAATAGAAAAGACTGCTATTGCCGTAGTAACCGAGCATGCTCTTGCAGCCATTGCTATCATCTTGGGGTTATATAAGGAGGCAAGCACTGCCGTCATAACCCCGCTAGGTCCTGCAAGAGATACCAAGGCAACACCTTCAAAATCACGTGAAGTTAAGAAATACTGCATTGCAAGTAACAGTACCGCCGGTACTATAAACATCTTAACTACCACAAAGATCATTAAGCGAACATCACGAATAGAGGACTTAAAATCAATTTCAGGAACAGCAGATCCCACAATAATCATAGCAAGCACCGGAGCTGCAGCACCTGCACGAGACAATCCATCACGACATAGCTCAGGCATGTTAAAGCCTGAAAATATAAACACCACCAAGAGCAACGATGATATGAAGGACGGATTAGTTGCTAATGCTCTAAATGAGACCTTATCCTTGCCACCGCCTATTACAATCACCCCATAGGAAAAGAGCAATATATTGTTAAATACGATAGCAATTGACATATATACCAAAGCTACATTGCCGTATAAGGAACCCACCAAGGGGATCCCCAAAAGCAAAATATTAGTACAGGTGAATAACAAATTAACTGTGCCTCGTTGCTCTTTTGGATAGCGCATAAAAATAGGCACTAAAATTCCTGATGCAACCTGAGCCAGCTGTACTCCTACCATCACTGCCATAGCATAGAGAATAAATGACATATCCTCTGCAATCACTGAGGAAATATCACAAGAGAGGATCATGCAGGGAGTTACGATATTGACTACAATTTTAGTCAAAGCTTGACGAATTTCAGGAGTGACTATCTTCAGCCATTTGCCGATGACGCCTAACATCAGCATGAAAAAGAAGATAGACATCTGCTCTAATATAAGCATATTGGGATCCAAAAGATAAAAAAGCCTGCCTAAGACCTAGCTCAGACAGGCTTTGTTGAAGTTCAAGCTAAAAATTAACGCTGTACGAACTTCATGGCAGAACGGGCGATCATGAGCTCTTCGTTAGTAGGGATCATGAACAGCTTGACCTTAGACTCAGGCTTGGAGATTTCACCTTCAAAGCCTAAACGAGCCAAAGCCTTGGTATTGATATCCTGATCAAGCTCTACACCAAAAGGCTCCTTTAAGAGTTCACAGGTAAGCTTACGAGCTTCCCAGCAGTTCTCACCGATACCACCTGCAAATACGATTGCATCAACATGGCCTAAGGCAACATAGTAAGATGCAACGGTCTTAGCTAAGACATAGCAGAACATCTCAAGGGCTAAGGTGCACTTCTCATCACCCTTCTCATAGCCTTCACAGATAGGACGCATATCAGAGGAGATGCCAGAAAGTGCCATCAAGCCAGACTTGTGATTGAAGATTTCCTCAACCTCTTTAGGGGTCTTATGAGCACGCTCACAGAGGAAAAATACGACTGATGCATCGATAGAGCCACAACGGGTACCCATGACCAAACCATCAAGAGGGGTCAGGCCCATGGAAGTATCAACACACTTACCGCCCTTAACAGCAGAAACAGAAGCACCGTTACCTAAATGGCAGGTAATGACATTAACATCCTCAGGCTTCTTACCTAAGAGCTTGGCAGCTTCTTGGGAGATGTACATGTGAGAGGTACCGTGAGCACCATACTTACGGATGTTGTAATCGGTGTAGTACTCCTCAGGGATTGCATAGCGGTATGCCTTAGGAGGCATGGTCTGATGGAATGCAGTATCAAAAACAGCTACGTGAGGGATCTTAGGGAAAGACTTACGGGCTGCATCGATACCCTGCAGGTGAGCAGGATTGTGCAAAGGAGCAAAAGGAATAACCTTGGCGATATTGGCCTCGACCTCATCATCAATTAAGGTAGGCTCAGTATAGATATCACCACCCTGAACGATACGGTGACCGCAAGAAACGATAGAATCTGAAAGCTCCTTATCCTTAGAAAGAATGTTCTTATCTAAGAACTCCAAAGCCTTAGTATGATCAGCACCAGCACCTAATGAAGCCTTAGATTTCTCAGCATCACCCTCGAACTTCCAAGAAATGCGTGCATCTTCAAGATTCAATGCTTCAGCAATGCCGCTTACGAAAACGCGACCATCTTTAGGATCTAAAATTGCAAACTTAACTGAAGAACTTCCGCAGTTAATAACTAGTGCAGTTTCACCGTACTTATTCATAACGTTGTTGTATCCTGAATATATTGTTTATTGACAGGCCCCTGCGGGTCATAACACTATATGATTTTAACATTTTGTTGCATTTTGGTTTCTGTAAAAAAAGCCTAAAATGACGAATAAAGAGAAATTTTTCGAGCATGATCATATTTCAAGCTCTCTAAAAGAATATTAGTGAAATTTCACTTTTTAAGATGAAAACTCTTTTACAAGAATAAGTTATAAATCGGATTTTTTGGGCGAAAAGTTCACAATTTTTAGCCCGTTTTATGGAGACGTAGATGATCGATGTTTCAGGTTTAAGACGTAGCTATGCCTTGTCAGGTCTTGATGAGAAGGAACTCCCGACTCATCCCATGGATCTCTTTGAAAAGTGGCTCAAGGAAGCTATCGACTCAGGGCTGTATGATCCAAATGGCGTGGTCGTAAGTACTGTTGATGAAAACAATCAGCCCTACTCACGTATGGTGCTATTGAAAAATTATGATAAAAACGCCTTAGTCTTTTACACTAATTTAGGCTCACGCAAGGCAGAACAAATAAAGCACAATCCAAAAATTTGCATGCTCTTTCCCTGGTTCTATCTTGAGCGTCAGGTGATGTTTTTAGGAACAGCGCACCGCCTCTCAATTGCTCAGGAACTTAAATACTTCCACTCACGCCCAAGAGGCTCCCAGATCGGTGCTTGGGCCTCTCATCAGTCGCATCTTGTATCATCCCGTGGAATACTGGAATCCAAATTTCAGGAAATTAAGGAACGCTTTAAGGATGGAGAGATCCCTCTGCCTTCATTCTGGGGTGGCTTTAGAGTTGAATTTAACACCGTAGAGTTTTGGCAAGGACGCGAGAACCGCATGCATGATCGCTTCATCTACAAGCTTGAGGATGGTAACTGGAATAAGCCTCAGCGTCTAGCTCCTTAATGCAGGCAACGCTATTTTGATTGCGGCAATATACTTTGCCGCAGTCAAAGCATACAATAGCCCTTAAGCTCCAAACCTACAAACACGCAGGCAACACATTTAAGATGGGGCAACATTGCAATATTGTTACCCTTGCGATAACGTTGCAGTTGTGCCGTAGCCTCCGTAAGCTTACGTTCAATGGCGCTAGCAGTCCCTGACTTTTTCGTAAGATATTTAGCCTCAATTACATAGGAAATACCATTATCCTTAACAGGAGTTAGCACTAAATCGGTATATCCCTTTTCCTTACCTGTAATTTCACCTGCCAAATATGGTCTAAAATCCTTTGAAAAACCTGCTGCAATTGCAAGAGCCGTGCAAATATCACTCTCACGCATATGGAGCGCAAGATTTGGGCCTGAAATTTCATTAAAACGCTGTATTGCAGTTTCAATAAATAATCTAGGTTCACCTGCCTTTAAGGCTTCAAAGGATCCCTTGAAGCTCAATACAGACAAGGACGTGAAATCAACACCATTTAAATACTTTAAATAGTACTGAAAAAACTGCTGCTCCACGGTACGATTTGGTACTTTAAGCGACACCTTGTCATCAGCCCAGGTCAAGTACCCAAAGCACACTAACGCTGATAGCAGATCATTTTTAGACAATTTGTCGATGCTATTAAGATTAATGTTTGATGACAGCTTATCTAAAGGAATATGCTCTCCACGCACTGATTTTTCGATAATCTCCCTAACATCATCACCATCACCTAAATTCAAAATGCCACTTATTTTAGTAAGGTCTGGTGCAAAGGCTGGATCTAAAAGCTCTAATGGCTCCTTATTTAAAAAAGCAAGTTTACGCAGATAATATAAGGACATGGACGGATTAAAGATATGGCGGTCGCTTTCTTGACTAAAGCAATAGCCATCATACAAATCTTGCATACGCGCATAAATCTCATCAACCGTATGCTGATATTTATCCAAATCAATAACCTGTGGGATCAAAGACTTAAGTTCATCACCTGTAAAGCCCAACATATCTGCAAACAGAGGATCATTAGTGATATCTGTTGCAATGTTAAAGCCAGATGACATCGAATCTAGAGATAATGTCGTAACCCCAGTAATAAAGATCCTCGCTACAGCACCATCAGGTCCTGTTGCAACTTTTAGCTTGGAATAGAAATTTTTTAAAAAGCCCTTAGGCTTAGTGATGTCTCTAAAAGTATCCTTATCTGCAGATAAAAGTTCGTTTGCGAACTGATCATATTCATCGATGATGACATACAACGATTTACCATAATGCATCACAATTGCTTGCATAAAGGCATCAAGAAGATCGGCTGGGGATGAATAATCAGAAAATAAGACCTGTTGTGCCTCATCATCTTGATATCTCATTAAAAATTTTCTACACGATGCCCTAACCGTGTTAGTAAAACTTGCAACGATATCATCACCGTTTAAACCTGAAAAATCAAAGCTTAAGACTCTATATGAGTTAGCAAGCTTAGTTTTATGCGTCCCTATATACGTTCCAGAAAAATTCCTATCAAAATTTTCCTTTTCAGCAATGTCATAGTAAAAGCGTAGCAAGCCCGTAAATAAGGTTTTTCCAAAACGCCTGGGCCTTACAATAAAGGGATAAGAGATTTTATTTTGCTCAAGAAGTTCAATGTATTTTGTTTTATCAACAAAAATATAGTCCTCATCACGCAAAAAAGCATAATCGGAAACTCCATAAGGAAGGGCTTTTAACTTGCTACAAACCATGAATACTCTCCCAACAGCTGCTCTTGCATCACTAGAGGCAATATCCCATATACAACGGCATAACTAGCACTTTATTGGATTTTATGCATTGAAAAATTGAATTAACCTTCCCTATATTCCAACAAAATTTAAAATTTATAAACAGTGATTTATAACAAAATACGCAGCTTTGTAACATGCAAGATATATACAGTATAAAAAGTCTAATGATTTTCCTTAGAAAAGGTGCACATCAGCCTAACTTATGCAATCAAAGTTTTAAGATGGCGAACTATTTTGCGCTTATCTCAAAGACCAAAATACGATCTTGATAAAAAAGCTTTACCAAGGTTAACAAAGGATAAATGTTGCTACATACAAAAAAGCAGGCTTGTGTTAAAAATACATGAGCCTGCCCTTTTAAAAGGAAGTGAAACTAGAATACTACTGTCTTATTACCGTGGACAAAGACCTTCTCATCTAAGATCTTATTTACTGCACGCAACAAAACCATCTGCTCGACATCGTGACCTGCCTTAGCAAGAGTCTCAGGATCGTAACGATGATTTACCTTAATTACATCCTGCTCAATGATAGGACCTTCATCAAGGTTATCCGTTACAAAGTGAGCAGTAGCACCAATAAGCTTTACACCACGAGTAAAGGCCTGATAATAAGGCTTAGCCCCCATAAATGCTGGCAGGAATGAATGATGAATATTTACCAAGGTTCCCATCTTAAAGTGACGAATAAACTTTGGTGAGAGGATGCGCATGTATTTTGCCAAGATCACCAGATCAGGCTTTGAGGCGTCGATGGCATCTAAAATCTTTTGCTCCTGCTCTTCACGTGAAAAATCTGCATTTTCAAAGCAGGTAAAAGGTACATCAAACTTCTGAGCTAACCCTCTTAAATCATCATGATTGCCGATGATAGAGACAATATCGGCATTTAGGGCACCAGAATAGGATTTCATCAAAAGCTCACCTAAACAATGTGCCTCTTTGGTAACCAACACGCACAGGCGACGACGACGATCATCCTTTAGGCTGACACTAGCACCTTCAGGCAGACGTGCTTTAATTTCATCAATGATTTTTTCTTCATCATCAAAGCAACCTTCAACCACTGATCTCATGAAGAACTTATTATCTTCAGCTGAGGCGAACTGATCCTGTCTAATAACATTTAATTTATGAATAAAGCATGCATCGGTGATCTTCGCAATAAGACCTGTTGCATCAGCACACTCTGTCAAAAGGATCCTTTTTTCCATTTTTAAACCTGTATCGATTAATTTTATTAGTTCATGCTTTCAAAAGATGTTGCCAAAGGGAGTGATGCAACGCCAACCGTTCCGAGCGTTGATGTACCGGCTCTGACATATGATCTTTTAAAAGAAAGTCATCATAATTTAGAGGGCTAAGAGCATTTTAGCAATATTATAAATTTTTCGGCATTTTGGCATACTAACAAAATCGCATTTGCATGCCTTTTTGGTGATCTAGTGCCCCTTATTTGTGCAAAAGAATCCATTACATAGCGACAATTTAGATTTAGGCAAGTCTCCGCTATAGTTAAATGCAAGCAATCACATTTCCTTTGTTAAATAGAGCACAAAATATGAAAGAAACTAATGACATGCCTGAAGAGACTGGCTATGCAGTCCTAAATATCCCCGGCAAGGATCCAATTAAGTTGCCTATACTCAAAGGTAATATGGGGCCTGAGGTTATCGACATTCGTGCCCTAGGTAAGCAGGGATACTTTACCTATGATCCAGGTTTCGTCTCAACAGCATCATGTATGTCGCGTATTACCTTCATCGATGGTAATAAGGGTATCCTTTTGTATCGTGGCTACCCAATTGATCAGTTGGCAGTAAAGTCTAATTATTTACAGGTCTGCTATTTGTTATTCAAGGGTGATTTGCCAACAAAGAGCCAATACAAGGAATTTGAAGATCAGATCCGTCACCACTCACTAGTTCACACCCAGATGGAATCACTCTTCCAAGCTTTCCGTCGAGACAGCCACCCAATGGCAGTGCTCTGCGGTGTAGCAGGTGCTCTCTCAGCCTTCTATCATGACAGCATGGACATTTATGATCCTCAGCTACGTGAACTTACCATGAAGCGCTTGATTGCAAAGATGCCAACTTTGGCTGCTATGTCTTATAAGTACTCAATTGGTCAGCCTTTCGTATATCCACGTAATGATCTCAGCTATGCTGAAAACTTCCTCCACATGATGTTTGCCACCCCATGTGAGAAGTACAAGGTCAATCCAGTAATTGCCAAGGCCTTAGATCGTATCTTTACCCTACATGCAGATCATGAGCAGAACGCCTCTACCTCATCTGTACGTTTGGCAGGCTCCTCAGGTGCTAACCCCTATGCCTGTATCGCTGCAGGTATTGCCTCATTGTGGGGACCTGCTCATGGTGGTGCTAACGAGGCTTGCTTGCGCATGTTGCAACAAATTGGCTCAGTTGATCATATCCCTGAGTACATTGCTCGTGCTAAGGATAAGAACGATCCTTTCCGTCTCTTTGGCTTTGGTCACCGTGTGTATAAGACCTTTGACCCCCGCGCGTTGGTTATGCGTGATACCTGCCACGAGGTTTTGGATGAATTACACATTACCGACAACCCGGCCTTAACCGTTGCAACCGAGCTTGAGAAGATCGCGTTGAACGATGAGTACTTCGTAACACGTCACCTGTATCCTAATGTTGACTTCTACTCAGGCATTATTCTGAACGCAATTGGTATTCCAACCTCAATGTTTACCGTGATCTTTGCAATTGCACGTACCATAGGCTGGATCTCGCACTGGAATGAAATGCAATCAATTTCAGACTCCCGCCTAGGTCGTCCTCGTCAGATCTATGTAGGTCAACCACTACGTGATGTGAAACCGCTGTCATCACGCAAATAACTGCTTGTTATATAGGCACATTTATAAGCTCCAGAGTAGAAAATGCTGGAGCTTTTTCATAGCCTGCAATGGCAACATCAAGTACTACAATCTACATTGAATTAAGCACAATTTTTGGCCATCACTGCAACACAAGTAAAAACAGTATTACTGCACCTCATAATTGATTTCATCACCTGCGATGGTGATCATGGCTACATCTGAAAGCGCTTCATTACCCTGCACATCAGTCATAGAGAACATATAGGCATAATTACCATCAGGTAGTGTGCTGTCCTCAAGTGTCCAGTTCTTACTTAAGACAAAACTCTCACCTTCAATATCTAAGACATCTTCATCGCCATCACTCATCTTCTGCATGATAGTAGTGATTTTGTCTCCGGCTTTAAGCTTAATAAGATTTTTATCAGGCATACCCGCCTGATTAATACGCCTTGCACCTAGCACCACATATTTACTTGCTTTAAAATCATATAAGGCTTCAATTAAGGAATGTACACCATTAAGTATTACCGGAATTGAATAATAGTTGTAATCTTCAAGATCTGCTGTGGTTTCAAGATAGACCAAATGTCCATCAAGAGAGGGCCAGCTACCATTGAAATTATCTCTAAATACGCCCTGATCCCAATCTTGCTCCATATCGATGTCGTCACCAAAGATGGTTACATCGTTTTGCTCATTAACAGTTGCAAGATAGAAGCGTACCGAATCTATATATTTTAATTCAGAACTCTTAAGCCTCATCTCAAGTGCTGGAGTGCCATCCTCTTTTTTAATCAAGCTTAGTACCCTATCCTCAAGTGAGCTGATATCTAGCTTATCCATAGGCTTTATGGAATCTGCTATAGTTTGTACATTGTCACTTACGAGATGTTGCAAAAATGAAATAGGATCTTGATTGGACGCAGGTTTTTGACTTAATAAGCTCTCAAGGGCAGCATTGACACCTTGGTTTACAGTATTAGCGATAATATTGATGCCAGATCCAGCCTCTGATCCTTGTGGCTTGTGAGTAGGTATGCTTGGAGTATTAGCTAGCTCTTCATTTTCATCACTATCAACAATTGCCTCTAATATGGCATTAGCAGTTTCCCCATCAATAAAGCCATGCTGCAAACCGTAGGTTAAAATAAATGAATTTACTAAGCCATTGTCAAGCATGCTCTGATAGCTATCTTGATCACTATCATAAGGATAATAGCAAGATAGTCCTGAGACATTATGGGCAACACCACTTACCTGATATAAAACAGCATCCTTAAGATACTTGAGCATTTCATCAGCTGCAGGATGGCGCTCTTTTGAAGCATTAGAGACACGGGATATAAAGTCTCCCATATCCACCATATTGGTATAGCCACCACTTTTTGAGTTAGAGAAATTTTCAGAACGAGATGCAGCTCTTCCTATAGTTGCATAGAAGGAGTCATCCTGTGAAGCCTGCATCAAAGCGTACATACCAAAAATATTCCAAGCCTTAACCATTGGATTTATCTTTGATAGATCTATTAAAGATAAAGTTGCCGCCTCATCAGTTTCGTATTGCTTGCACCCTGCAAAATAGGCATCGCACATCGTTT
This sequence comes from Firmicutes bacterium CAG:534, assembly GCA_963650525.1. Lineage (GTDB taxonomy): Bacteria > Pseudomonadota > Gammaproteobacteria > Enterobacterales > Succinivibrionaceae > Succinivibrio. The sequence goes on along the minus strand of CAVJLP010000050.1, from coordinate 2,167 downwards.
TGCCTAGTGCTACAGCATCAATCTTAGGATCTGAGGCTAAGGCATCTAACCATGTGGTATATTCCCAACCATTACCAGGCTCCACCTCCTGCGATGCAACCATGTATTTTGCATAAGGCTCAACACTTGCAGCCGTATCAACGGTTGCCATAAGACAGGTATCAAAACCAATAATTTCAAAGGGCTTGTTTTTAACACTATCACCATAGACTGATGAAAAAGCATTTCTAAGCTCTGATAGTGATATTGAATCAAAGTTATAATTTTGATCATTAGCAAGTCCATAGACGCTGCCACCGCCATGATCCCAAAACAACATCACCTGATGATCTGCTGCATAATTTTTTTGACAGAAGTTTAGGAATTCATATAGAGTTCTCCCATCCCCCATATTGGCTTGAGGCAATTCTGCAAGCTTTGAAAGCTCCCCATCCCTTAACATGAAGCGAGAGATTTTTCGCGCAGAGATCCCATAGTTTTGCCATTTTTGTGCACCACCTGTTTGGATAATTACGGTTACTTCATCAGATGGATCTGCATCAAGCATCTCGGCAATATCAGCAGTTGCCGCCCCATAGTTAGTTTCCAGATCACTGCCACACATATAAATAAAAACTGACCAAGTAGATGCATACGAGGTAAATGGCAGAACCATGAGCATACAGCCAAAGAGCAACGAGGATAGCAACTTGCGCATAAGTAACCCCTAAATTTTTAAGTACAGCTTATTTAAGCAATGACAGCAGAAAATCATGTTCTTGAGCTCCTCTTGCTATAAAGATAGTAAACTCTTCATGATCCTTAGTTGAAAGCTCCTTTATGGTCTTTCCATCCTCACTTACCTTAAAAGATAGCTGCTGATTTTGCTGCTCTGGAATGTAATCAAAGATACTAGCAGCACAATTCATGATCCATTCTCCAAAACTCAACAAGTATATGGGCTCTTGTTTAGGGAAGGCTATTAAAAAATACTTATCCTTCATGAAATTGCGTGCATACTCTAGCCCATCTTGAATATCGTTGCTTACGATTGCACAGGCACTACGATACATGGCAATAAGGCAGTTTTGAGATTGACTTGATTTGTCACCATAATACTCATCATTAAACTCTAAAGCCTTAGAGAGGATCTGCATGGCATCTAAATAACGTTCATGATTTAGATAGAAGATTCCAAGATCTTGAAGCTTAGCATTACTATTAGGAGAGCCCTTGCCGTAAAAATCTATGGCCGTACTTAAAGATTGCTTAAGATATTTCTCTGCTTCATCAAGCTCTCCTAAAGACTCTGTAGCAACACCATAATTAGCATATACATTTGCCAAAAGCGAGTTGCCATTCGTACTCTTACAAAGTTCAGAAGCCTTTTTAAACAAATCCTTTGCCTTAAGAAATTGGTCCTGAGCTAACGCCAACATTCCTTGATTATTCAGAAGATATGCATTCTCCTGGCCTAATTTTTTATAAATTTCCGCGCTTTTATTAAGGACCTCTTCTGCCTTTTGCAAATTCTCATCATAAATATAAATTAAGCCTAAGGTATTAAGTGTTGCAGCAGTTTTTAAGTGATTAGGACCTAATAGAGAGGAACGGATACCAAGTGCCTGCCCACCAAATTGCAAGGCTTGCTTGTAATCATCATTGCGCAAAGCAATACCCGCTAGCAGCTGACAGATGTCTGACAATTCTTCATCAGCCTTTTTCCCATCATAAAGGTTATAGGCCTCCATAGCGACCTCTTGACACCTATCATCACCTATTATGAAAAAAGCACCTGCTATCAATTCTAAGAACGCCGGCGTCCAGTGCTCATCATTGTGATCTTTAGCAAGATTAAGACCGTTATTTAGCATAGATAAAGTCTTATCAAAATCATTGGTGTGTTCAAGCAGGAATGAGGCTTCATCATAAATCCACTGCAAATTATTTTGATCAAGCTGATGTCGCTTATCTAAGGCATCAAAAGCAGCTTTGTGATCATTAGTGTTTAGTGCTTGTTCATACTGCTTATATAGGCCTTGTGCCTCCTCTTCAATATTTGCAGCAAAGGCTACCGATGTAACGAAAAGAGATAGCAAGCATAAAAATTTAGTTTTCTTATTCATGTTCTTAGGAACTATCCGTAAATAACTTGTAATAACCAGTGAGTTTTGGTGGTACAATATCC
>CAVJLP010000049.1:0-15060 GCA_963650525.1 Firmicutes bacterium CAG:534 | reverse complement strand
TACTGGTAAACTTGTTGTTGCAGGAAAAGATGCTTCAGCCACATCTCCTACGATTCTCTAGTTTCCACGGTTAAAATTTGAAATAACTCTTTGATATGCCGAGAGTTTGTTCTTTAAAAATTGGATAAGTGTTTGCTGAGATTTTTAGATCAAAAATAGTAGAAAAATCAATCAGTTAACTTGATTTTAGGGTATTTTTCTGTTATAATTCAAGTAGTTAAAGATTCCAAATCATAAACAGGAAAACACCCATGTCTATTATAGCCCGAACTGACTCTGAACTACTATCATTTAATGTAGGTAATTACCTAGCAGACTTGTTGCCTATGAGGTGGACTACTAAGAGATGCCACATGAAGGAGGCGGCTGTCCGTGTGCAGAATGAAAACCAGATCATCCCTGCTGAGGATATGGTCTCATCTCTCTTAAACTGTCAATTCTTGGGAGATAATGTCAATCAGGCAACTAAATCTTTCGCTGCTTCACTATTGTCAGCTGGCAAAAGTGCTCTCTACGCATTCGCCGCTAATGCAGAGCATGACTGGAATAAACTCCTCCTTCTTACTACAAAGGAGGCGGTAAAGCAGGTTGGTCATCTAAAACCACACAAAGAGCATTACCTCATCTTTGATGATACTGTTCTAGAGCATGCTGGTGCTGAAAGCATGGAGCTTGCGACATACACCTTCAATCACAATACTCACAATTCTGTGAAAGGCTATACCTGTTTGCAAGGTGGTTGGTCTGATGGCATTAGTTTCTTCCCCTTCAGCGCTACTATGATTGCCTCTGATGAAAAAGAAGGTCACAAGGCTTGTGCTAAGGCAAAGAGTAAGAAATTTGACCATCGCCGTCATGGTGGTGTTACCCGCCGTGATGCCGATACCCAGAAGCCAGAGCTTGTGAAAAAGCTTATTAAGAGAGCCCAAAGAGCAGGTCTTGATGCATCCTATGTTCTCATGGATTCATGGTTCAACTATAAGCCTCTTTTGACTCATATCGTTGAGCAAGGTCTCAATGTTATAGGTATGCTTAAGAACGACAAACGCGGCTATTACCGTTTAGACAAATTTAACAGAGCATTATGTCAAAAGACTCTAAACGACTTGTTTAAGTCCTTCAAGCATAAACGCAAAAAAGCCAAAGGAATTGCAGGTTGCGAAACCGTTGTAGCCTGTACTGGTGACGAGAAATTCGAGGAAGGCCTTAAGCTTAAAATCGTTTATCTGCACAGCTATCATGATCCTAAGAAGATCTTGGTACTAGCAAGCACCGACTTGAGCTTAACGCCTGAGGAGATTGTACAGAAGTATTCAGTTAGATGGGGCTGTGAAACTGAATTCTTCAATATGAAGGAATTCCTAGGTCTAGGTTATGAAACCCGTTCAACAGATTTTGATAACCAGAATGCTTTTGCCAATATCGCCTGTATACGCGCTACTCTAATTGAACTGCGCCGCAGACTTACAAATGACATTCGCGCTGTAGGTGAGATCGCACGTGACGTTAAAGAGACCATGAGGGTGATGCCACTGTCAGAGGCAATATCCATTTTGCTAAAGATGCTATCAGATCTTCCTGAGAAGTTAGATAAGGCAGGCTGCATTGTTAAGGGTAAGCTAGATACCGTTAAACGGATCTTACGTCTGCTAATCACCTCTTGGTATCAGAGCATGATCGACTATGTGAAAGACATCATAGACCTGTCGCCTAAATCCAGGCAATATCATGGTAAAAGGCGACAAAAGGCGTAAATATGCGATCGCACAAACATTTATCCAATTTTTAAAGAACAATCTCTTGGTATAACAAAGAGTTATTTCGGAATTTAACCGTGGAAACTAGAGTATAAAAAATCTCCTTGCCCTAAGGCATTGTTTGCTAATGTCTTTTTTGGGATTAATTATTTGTGTAGTAGCCTTATTTCCATTTTGGAAGCATATCTTTAGCTATGCCTGTGCGCCGCTTTTAGAGGCCTTACCAGAGGGAAGTTCCTTGCTTGCAGTTGGAGTGGTATCTCCGGTATTAGGGTCTTTGCGCATTGTGTTATTTGTAGCTTTTGCCATTTCTCTGCCTTTTACTTTGTATGAGATTTGGTCTTTTGTTGCTCCAGGTCTTTATAAAAAGGAAAAAAAGGCTTCGTTATTGTTTGTAATTTCGGCCTTTATTATGTTTGGCGTGGGCACAGCTTATTGCTACTTTATTGTTTTTAATTGTCTTTTCCCTTTCATTGCCTCTTTTGCGCCTCAAAGTGTGAATTTCGCACCTGATATCGATGCTTACATAAGCTTTATGCTACGCATGTTTTTAGCCTTTGGTTTTGCCTTTGAAACACCTGTTGCGGTATGTTTTCTAGCATCCTTTGGAATAGTCTCAATTGTAGCCTTAAAACATGGCAGGCGCTATGTCATCGTAGGAGCCTTTGCCGTCGCGGCCGTGATGACTCCCCCTGATGTAACCTCACAACTGCTCCTTGCATTGCCATTAATCGTGTTATATGAGCTTGGGATCGCAATTGCCTTCGTGTTTGTACGCAAAAAAGAACAAGGCTCGCTCTTAGATGGTTGTTAGCTTTTTTCTATTGATAGCAAAAGTCCACCTGCAGGAGATGGACTTTAAAAGTGTTATATATGGGGCGTAAAGCTTATTTTAAGCGTTCAAGCTTGGCCATATAGAAGCCATCAAAGCCCTGAGATGGCATGAGGTGTTGATCCTCAAGCAGACGGAATTCCTCAGGATGCTTTGCAAGGAATTTTTCAATTTGCCTTTCATTTTCTGAGGGCATAATGGAGCAGGTTGAATACACGATAATACCGCCAACCTTAGCCATCTTAGAGTAGCGCTCTAAAATATCCTCCTGCGCATAGATGATGTCGCGCATCTTCTCGCGGCCATCACGCCATTTAGAATCAGGCATACGTCTTACCACACCAGTTCCTGAGCAGGGAGCATCGATTAATACCTTATCAGCAGCATCATTTAGGCGTTTTATTACCTTAGTTGAATCGATAAGACGTGTTTCGATGTTAAATGCTCCGGCACGACGGGCACGTTTTTTAAGATCATCAAGTTTCCACTCCTCAGTGTCCATGGCGATGATCTGTCCCTTGCCTTCCATTAAGGCTGCCAGATGCAGGGTTTTACCACCGGCACCTGCGCAGGCATCAATTACTCTGTCACCTGATTTGGGAGCTAGGAATTCAGAGATCTTCTGTGATCCAGCATCCTGTTGCTCAAATTTGCCTTCACGGAAGGCCTGAGTACGGAAAAGCGCGGAGTTTGAGGTAACCTCAAGTGCAACCTGTGAGCCACCTACCTGACGGGTGACGGTGCCTTCCTTCGTAAGCTCCTGAGCAAGCTCGTCGCGGGTAGTTTTGAGGGTATTAGCACGGATAAAGCGACGGGGAGGCTCGCCTAAGGCCTTACGCTCTGCCTCCCACTTATCTTGAAGTTCCTTCTGTCCCATTTCATCAAGCCAGATAGGGCAGCCCTGATTCATCAGAGGATTGTTACGTCCTTCACCGATACGTTTCTTTAATGCACGGCGATCAAAGCCATCCTCACCCTCTAACGGAGGAAGAGGCCAGTCGTGATCAGCACAATAGGAGAACATCAAGCGCTGAGCATGACGTTCAAAATCAGAAGGACGCTTCAGGCCTGATACAAAGGCGTAAAAGGATAAGCGATTGAACATGGCATTGATCTGACGAATTAAAAAGCCCTGCTCAATGCTTTCAAGCTTAACCTTGGAAAACCATAGGGCATAAGCTCTATCAAGTGATTTGTGATCCTCAAGCACGCTCTTTAAAATGGAGAGCACGAGGCGCTGTTGGAAAGGGGAGAATCCCTTGTGACGGGCGTGCTCTTCATGCTGCTCTGGGGATTTAAAGCCACTTTCCTCACGGTAGGCTTTTTTGCCATCCCTGACAAAGCGCGGACGATTGCCAAATCCCTTGTTTTTTCCAAAGGATGATTTATGCGTGTTGCTCTTTTTATCGCCGTATGCAGTGGTCTTACGTTCACTGCGTTTTAGGGACATAGGCTTTGTATCTGCCATAATTAACCTTTCTTTTTACTTTTGAGATCGTGTGTGCCCTTAGGGCCAAAACCAGATCTTTTTAATGAAAATCCTTCACGATTGAGCCAGACATCAAGTCCGTTTCTAACATTACCAGAGACTAAAGCTGCAGCAACAGAGCTACTTTTTAGTGGTAGATCCTTTTTTAGCACATAGCATTCATGTGCAGCATCTAGCTCTAATACTCCTTGTCCTAAAAGCTTTTCCCTTATTTCCTTAATGTGTTTGGGTAACGAATCAACTGTTTTTAATACCAGCTGCGAATCCTTGATAAGCACAAAGGAGGAATGTGTTTTAGGTCCCTTTGGATACCCTTGAGCAATGACATTCTTGACCTTAAAGGTATAGATTTCGTTATGACTTATGGTGGCCGTATTTTTAACCATATCAGACAGACCTATCAAAGCCTCGTAGGTTTCAATAGGTAACACGGCGTGTGTTTTTCGTCCGTACTTGTCAGTCAGGAAATAAATGTTCTGTGAGCTCATATCGAATGTGTGCACAGAATATCAGAAAATATCAAAGACAAAATACTTAAAGCAGGCTTTTTTTTTACTTTTTTAATGGGCTAGGATTTTCTATCTATTCCTGCTAATTGATCAACGCTTGCCCAGCAACATTCTACGAAGGTATCCATGAAATACCCAACCTCTGGCATCTGTTCGCGTAATTTTTTGAGCTTTTCCTCAAAGCCATTGCGAACTTCAATGAATTCCTCATTGTGAAAGCGAAGCTCGTCGCGAGCTTTGATGTAGGCGGCAAGGGTGTCGGCTGCCTTGACAATTTTTCTGTATTCAGGGGGCACTTCATCTGAGAGAATATATTCTTTAAAATCATCCTGTAGCTCACGAGGCAATGTATCAAGACACTCCTTTTCTGCCAGAGCCTCAAGCTTTTTATACTGTTTGGTAAATTCAGGATTTATGTATTTGGTTTTAGAGTTTAGATCTTGAAGCTTAGTTTCTGAGACCTCATGGTAGAGGGCAATGGTGGCGGCCTTTTCAGGATTTAGATTGCCACCGTAATGCTTGTTTTTGATGATGGTTAAGAGGTGAGCGATCACAGCTGTCTGATGAGAATGTTCAGAGACATTCTCCTTTCTAAAGCATAGCATCAAAGCCCAGCGTTTTATAAGAGAGAGTCTGACAAGCCACGCTAAAAAGGTACTTTGTTTAGCCATGTAAATTACCTAAAAAGACAACAAGACCGGCATTAGCCGGTCTCAATTTAGTTTACTGTTTATAGGTTTTGAGGAAATGCTCAAGACGGTTGCAGGCATCATCAATCATATCAACCGGTGGCAAGAACACCATGCGGAAGTGATTGGGCTCAGGCCAGTTAAATCCGGTGCCTTGTACTATGAGCAGCTTTTCCTGTTTTAAAAGGTCCATGGCAAACTTTTGATCATCCTTGATGTTAAAACGCTTATCAAGCTTGGGAAACATATACAAAGCACCATGAGGCTTGACCACGCTTACACCTGGAATTGAGGATAAGCGATTGTACATAGCATCGCGCTGCAGGTAGAGTCTGCCACCTGGGATGGTGAGCTCATTGATACTCTGATATCCACCTAAGGCTGTCTGAATGGCGTACTGTAATGGAACATTTGCGCAAAGGCGCATGGCCATCATCATCTTTAAGCCATCTAAGAAGCCCTGATTGCGTTTGGCAGGACCTGTAACCATGACCCAACCCATGCGGAAGCCACAGGAGCGGTATACCTTAGATAAGCCGTTATAGGTCAGGATGGTGATATCATCTGCCAAAGTTGCAATGGAGCGGTGAGCCACATCATCATAGAGGATCTTGTCATAGATCTCATCTGCAAGAATAACCAGATCATGCTTGCGAGCAAACTCTATTATTTCCTGTAGTACTGGGGTAGGGTAAACAGCACCGGTTGGATTATTCGGGTTGATGATGACTAGTGCTACTGTGCGGGAGGTGATTTTCTTCTCCATATCCTTAAGATCAGGATACCAGCCGGCCTCTTCATCACACATGTAGTGCACAGCCTTACCACCTGCTAGATTTACACCAGCAGTCCACAAAGGATAGTCAGGAGCAGGTACTAAGACCTCATCGCCGTTGTTTAATAGAGCGTTCATGGTCATGGTGATGAGTTCGGAGACACCGTTGCCGATGAAAATATCCTCAACATCGACATGCTTCATGCCTACCTGCTGATATTTCTGAGCGATGGCCTTACGGGCTGAGAATATGCCATTGCTTTCGCAGTAACCGCATGCATTGGGAAGATTACGGATCACGTCCTTGACAACTTCTTCCGGCGCATCAAAACCAAAAACCGCGGTGTTGCCAATGTTGAGCTTTAAAATTCTTTCACCAGCCTCTTCCATGCGAAGAGCTTCCTGATGGATACGACCTCTAATGTCATAGCAGACATTATCTAATTTATGTGATTTTTGTAGTAGTTTCATTTTAATACCCGTTGTTTTCGGTTTTTGGTTTTGGAAACTCTAATGTTAGCACTTTAAAATGAAAACGCACGATGGATGTGCAAAAGCTAACTGTTTTTTTGAAGAAAACATAAAAAAAGCGCCTCCGTTTTGGAGGCGTATTTAAAATTCTGGTGCTTTAAGGCTTAAAAATCGCGTCCCATAACTCTTTCATTGTAGATCTGCTCTAAGACATAACGCTCATAGCCTAGAGTTGGGCTTGCAATGCGATGATATTTAACCCCTTCACGTTGGCGCTGTGGCAGAGAGATGTTGTTGGTGAAGATCACAAAGGGAACACGTACCCCGGATTTAGTGGTTATTACACCTGCTAAGTTTGAAATATTGGTAAGGGTTCCGGTTTTGGCAATTACATTATCTGCAAGCGGAGGTTGGTGCACAGAGCCACGCCACTGCAATGTTCCTGTTTTGGCAGCCTTTGGCATGACCTCAAGTAAATGAAGCGTGGCATCATTGTCGTTGATGTACTCTACAACCTTTAACAGCTGATTTGGAGTAATGAGGTTATGTGGTGATAGCCCCGATCCATCTACCTGATAGGAATCCTCTAGGTTGATTTTTGCATATTTCTGCAGAATAGAGCGTAAAGCCTGAATGGCACGGTAGTAAGTTGCAGGTTGCTTGTAATACTCGTAGGCCACATTCTTTAAGATAGCATCGGCGTAGAGATTATTAGATTTATACAGCATGTAACGCACAAGTTCCTTCATAGAAGGGGAGTCAATATAGCTGTAATCAAAATATCCCTGAGGTATTGAACGTAATACTTCAATACCGTCATGACTAATACCTAATGATTTTAAAGATATGGCAGTCCAGTCAACACCCCATTTTTCAGGATCAGATACTGACAGGGATAGAGGCCATGGCTTGTTATCCTTTTGGATGGGGACACAGCCTGTAATGTGATAGGCGTTATCTATATATAAATTTGCCTCAAGCTCACAGTTTCCACCATATTCAGAGGCATTAATGCCAACAGCATCAGAAGTTATGGAAATAGGGGAGCCTGCCGGGATCACTGGGGTTGCCGCAACTCCTTGTCCATGAGGTTGAAGCTGAGCAAAGGCACAGTTGCGATTGATGATGGCAGCTGCAGCTGGAGCGGTAAAGCATACAGGAAGATCATCCCAAGACCATCCCTGTCCACGGGATCTGCCTGCAAAGTGTGTCATATCCAGCATTACCTTGCCGGAAATTTTTTTTACTCCGGCTTTTTTTAACATGCCCAGAAGTTGCTGGTATTTTGTTGAGGTAAAAGTCGGATCGCCTGAAAAACGGATGATGATCCCGCCTTCTAAGGTTCCATCTTGAGATAGTTGTATGGCGCCTTGTTGATTTACCGCACCGTTTTTAAGCTGTAGCGCTGTTCTTATTTGATAGTCAGGACCTAGGTATAAGAACGCTGCCAGAGCAGTCAGTACCTTTTGGGTTGAGGCAGGGTGCATATATACGTCGTAATTTTGCCCGTATACATCGTTACTTCCAGGAAGTTTGTAGGCAATGCCCATATTGGTACCGGCAACAGGAATTGGCTGCGCCGGAGCGGCAATGACGGTGGTATTTAGGAGTGATACAAAAGCAAAGGATGCAAGGGTAAGACTTAAAGCGGACTTTATAATTTTATTCATGAGGTTAACAGCGCTTTGTCACAAATATACAAGAATAATTTTGAGGGTAGTTTTTTGTAATGCGTGATTATAGCTCAGAGCAGTTAGAAATGTGGGCACTTGTAGCTACTACATGCAGTAACCAGCTACTCTGGAAGTAAAATTAAGAAAAACTGATGATTTTTTTGAAAGACGAGCTAATTTTTTGAGTTTGGCAAGAGTATAGCAAAGTCGCCTTTTAAAGCCTATCTGGCACTGTGGTAAAATTACAGGCATTGGTCCGTGGTAGGTCTGCGGATGTAATGTGGAGTAAAACAATGATTATTGAACCGAAAACCCGCGGTTTTATTTGCGTGACTACTCATCCAGAGGGATGTGATCGCAATGTTAAGAACCAGATTGAGTATGTAAAATCCCAAAATAAGATTGAAAACGGTCCTAAGAAGGTATTAGTGATCGGTGCTTCAACTGGTTACGGTTTAGCTTCCCGTATTTCTGCTGCTTTCGGTTCTGGTGCGGCCACCTTAGGTGTGTTCTTTGAAAAAGCCGGTTCTGCAAAGCGTCCTGGTACTGCAGGCTGGTATAACACCTGTGCCTTTACCAAGTATGCCAAGGAAGCAGGTCTTTATGCTAAGAACATCAATGCTGATGCTTTCTCCAATGAGTGCCGTGAAAAGGCAATAGAGATCATTAAGCAGGATTTAGGTCAGATCGATCTTTTAGTTTATTCATTGGCAGCTCCTGTGCGTAAGATGCCTAATAGTGGTGAAGTGGTACGCTCTGTATTAAAGCCTATTGGTAGCACCTATACTGCAACTGCTGTTGATACCAACAAGAATGAAATTATCGAGGCTTCAATAGAGCCTGCAACAGAGGAAGAAATTGCTAATACCGTTAAGGTTATGGGTGGTCAGGACTGGGAACTCTGGATTGAGGCTCTCTCAAAGGCCGGTGTTTTGGCAGACGGCTTTAAGACTGTTGCTTATTCTTATATCGGCGCAGAGCTTACTCATCCCATTTACTGGGGCGGTGCTTTGGGCAAGGCAAAAGAAGATCTTGATAGAGCTGCTAAGGCAAATCGTGAGCGTCTGGCATCAGTCCACGGTGATGCCCGCGTAACCGTGCTCAAGTGCGTGGTAACTCAGGCCTCCTCTGCAATTCCTATGATGGCACTCTACACTGCCTTGTTATTTAAGGTTATGCGTGAGAAGGGAACCTATGAAACTTTAGTTGCCCATATCTTCAGATTGTTTGCAACAACTCTTTATGGCAATAAGGCTGAGATCGATGATGAAGGCCGTCTGCGTATGGATGGCTGGGAGTTAGATCCTGCTGTTCAGGGCGAGACCAAGAAACGTTGGGGTGAGGTTACCACCGAGAACCTGCGTACTTTAGGTGACTATGATGACTATAAGCATCAGTTCTTGGAGCTCTTTGGCTTTGAGGTTCCTGGTGTTGATTATTCTGCCGATCAGGATCCTGATGTGAAGATGGATGAGTTAACCGATATGGTGGCACCTCGTTAATCTTACATCATCAAAAAAGCCACTTAGTTTAAAAACTAGGTGGCTTTTTTTATGCATTAGCCTGAGATTTTGGGCTTTATTTTGAGCAATTATTTGCCAATATGGCTCTTGTAGGTGGTGATGGTGTTTTCCATAAGCGTTGCAATGGTCATAGGGCCTACGCCACCTGGAACAGGGGTAATGAAGGCTGCGTGCTTTGATGCCTCATCAAAATCAACGTCACCGCATAGTTTGCCATCGGGAAGACGGTTGATACCGACATCGATTACGGTAGCACCATCTTTTATTAATGAGCCATCTAGGAAACGAGGTTTGCCAACAGCAACTACCACAATATCGGCTGCCTTGATAATGGCCTTTTGATCTTCAGGACGGCTAAAGCGATGGGTTACAGATACGGTACAGCCTGCAAGCAAAAGCTCTAAGGCCATGGGGCGGCCAACAATATTGGAGGCACCGACTACACAGGCATTAAGCCCCTTTAGATCGTCGCCTAAGGTTTTGTGCAGTAGCGTCATGACACCATGAGGGGTGCAGGCACAGATATAGGGGATACGTTGCACCAGACGACCGACATTTTCTGGATGGAAGCCATCAACATCCTTGGATGGGGAGATTTCTTCAACTACACGAGATTCATCTAAGCCGTTTGGAAGCGGAAACTGGACTAAGATACCGTCAACCTCAGGATTTGCGTTAAGCTCTGCAATAAGCTTTGAAAGCTCATCCTGTGTGGTTGTTGCAGGTAAATTATAAGCAAAGGACTTAATACCAACCTCTTCACATGCCTTGCGCTTGTTGCGTACGTAGACCTGAGATGCAGGATCCTCTCCTACCAGAACTACTGCAAGCCCCGGGGCTCTATTGCCTTCTTTAATGAAAGCTTCAACCTCATTATGTAAAGAGGCACGAAGATCCTTGGCAATTCCCTTGCCATCGATGATTTGTGCAGTCATAAAATTGCTCCCAAAATTTTGAACTAGCCGATGATGCCTTCGTATAACATACGAGCACTAACAATAAAGAGTGCTACTGCAAAGATACGCTTTAGGGTAATAGGGCTGATGTTTTTACCAACGCCTACACCCAAGGGTGCGCACAGTATTGAAATAGGTACCACGCAGATTGCTGCTAATACATTCACTAAGCCCACTGTACCAATTGGTGCTCCTGCAGGGGTTGATGTAAGGTTCATAAGGATCATCAAAAGAGCACCAGGCACGCATACGAACAAAGATACGGCAGATGAGGTGCCGATACAGGTATGTGGTTTGATATTGCAGGCATTTAGTACTGGAACGGTTAGAGTACCGCCGCCAATACCTAACATTGATGAGAAGCAGGCAATACAAAAAGCAATAACACCTTGTGCGCCCTTACCAGGAAGTCCATCAAAGGCTGGTTTGGCCTTAGCTCTAAAGAGCATATTAAGACTGTTGATGATCATGACTGAGCCAAACAGTATGGCAAGCCATGAACCACCCCAGAATTTTGCAACAACAGTACCAACTGCGACACCAATTAGCATGGCAATTGACCAGTTTTTTATGATCTGGACATCCATATTGCCGCGCTTGTATTGAGAACGAGCGGCAGATATCGATGTGGGGATCATGCAAAGTAATGAGGTACCGGTAGCAACGAGAATTGCAATATCAGCAGGAACCTTAAAGAAATAGTTGAAGATGAAATAGAAGCAAGGTACGAAAACGACACCGCCACCTATACCTAGAAGTCCTGCAAGAAAGCCTGCAAAGACGCCACAGACGAGCAATACACCGATTGAAACGATGAGCTCAGCAATAGTAAGACCGAAAATCACGGTAAACTCCTTGAAAAAAGACGGCGCTATTGTAGCAAACGCCATGCAAATGCGCTCAATTAAGTGATTTCACAGTTTAATTGCACTAAAAATAAATAAAATTTTTAAAAATTTGTTGACGAACGAAAAGTTTTCTATATAATGTGCTCCGTTAATTCACAACGGTGATTAGCGCAGTCCGGTAGCGCATCTCGTTCGGGACGAGGGGGTCGTAGGTTCAAATCCTATATCACCGACCACTCAAGCGTCCTTAGCTCAGTTGGATAGAGCAACAGCCTTCTAAGCTGTGGGTCAAAGGTTCGATTCCTTTAGGACGCGCCATCCAGCTATGGACAGGGTGCACTTTGTGAGTTACAATATTTTCTACTGTGGTGGCTATAGCTCAGTTGGTAGAGTCCTGGATTGTGATTCCAGTTGTCGAGAGTTCGAGCCTCTCTAGCCACCCCATCCCTTTTCTGTGCGGAAGTGGCGAAATTGGTAGACGCACCAGATTTAGGTTCTGGCGCCTTCGGTGTGTGGGTTCGAGTCCCTCCTTCCGCATGACTCGTCTTTCTCTTATTAAATTTTTCAATTTTGAGAATCTTACCAGTCCTTAGTTAATTGGTGATCTGTAAGACGATTTCTGTAGGATCGATAGCCCTCAGCCATTTCGCATGATCCTATTTTGGGTTCATTACCTTTTTTTATCTAAACAAATCATCCATGGTTAGTTGGCATTGAATATCATCAGCATAGCCTCCTGGGACTAGCCCAAATGATGTAATCATAGTGATGAGTACTGCTTTTTTGGTACCAGTTTCTTTTATGAATGTTTCACGTCGATTGCGTATACGTTCATCTTCTTCCTCGGTAATGGTATATGGTGCATTTGTATATTTCATCTCACACAGATTGATCGTATCGTCATTTCTATCAATGAGCATGTCTATTTGTGCACCTTTACTTAAGGTTTTCCCCGTTATGGGATCCTTTTTTCCTTTGCATGTCCATGAATGGACACTACTTATGACTGCTGCGAATCCTAGTGCTTCTTTAATTTGCAGTATGTGTTGCATGCAGACTCGTTCAAAGGCTCTGCCTGCCCAGCTGTAATGGATAGATGTACCCATGGATGAAGACCAAAAATGAGTATCTTCATTTACATTTTCAGAAATAAAATCAAAGTAGAACAGCGTATAGTTATCTATTAGCTGGTATGACGTGTCTTTTATTTTTTTTCCAATGGCGGTGAATTTGCGAATAAAACCGCATTGTTCTAGCTCTCGTAATGCTTTTGAAAACTGTGAATTATCAGTTAGTCTTGAGATCTTTAATAAGTCATCTCTTAATAATCCTTGTTTTTTTGAGGCCAATGCATTGATGATTGCTATATGACAGCGAGGTTTTTTAAATAGCGAAGCATAAAGAGAGTCATATTCATGTATGAGTTCTCCATTTGGCTGGAAAAACATGCGATCAAAATTTTGCGCTAGGCTTTTCCCTTTTTTCAAAAAGCTCCAATAGTATGGAATTCCGCCTATTGCCATATAAGCTTCTAGAATTTGTCGATTTTTATAGCCTAAATTTTTTGCATCGCAATATTGTTTGCATTCTTTTAATGTAAATGGCTGCAAATTTATTTGGCATGTAAGGCGATTGTGAAGTCCGCCGTAGTTCATAACTACGTTATCAATGATCCAAGAGGTCGCACTTCCACAAATAACAAGGATAAGATCTTTTCTTGTAGAAGCCCAAGCATTCCAGAAATGATCAAGAGCATGGATAAAATTTGATTTTGGGGTATCCATCCATGGAAGCTCATCGATGAATATAACTTTTTTGTCATCACGCTCTGGGCAATTTTTTATGAAATTCCACAGTAGTCCAAATGCTTCTGACCAAGTTTTGGGTAACGCACATTTACTCATTCCTGCAAAATAAAGCGATTGCTGAAAGGATTTTAACTGCTCTTTGCAAGGTGCGCCGTATGTACCTGTATGCTGAAAAATGAAATTAGATTTGTAGTTTTCTCTTATGAGAAATGTTTTGCCTACGCGACGTCTACCATATACCGCAACAAATTGAGATTCGTCTGAATTTAGCAGTTCGTGAAGTGTTGCTATTTCATTATTTCTACCAATCAACATTGTTGTTTTCCTTTTTTTTGTGCATTTTTGTAACACAGTAATGATATATCTAAATATAATTATAAGTCGTGGAAATGTGAATAAAAATAATAGATTTCCACGAGATATCTGTCTTTTAAGACTGTTACAAGGCTCTACCCCGATCAGCTAATTACCTCAGAGAAAAAAACTTTGGTGGGAGACATATCTTAGGGAAAGTAACCTAACTAAAATTTCGTGAGCTGATTTTGTTGTATAGTGGGGCATCTAACTTATCTGTAGTTTATAGGCAGATCTGCAAAAAATAGTATTATCGGAGTTTTCATGTCTGACATTATTGATCTTTCCAAAGAAACATTTGACGCCGAATTAAAGCGCATGCGTTCTTTAAATCCTCTTGTGCATTGCATGACTAATAACGTAGTGCAGGAAATTACAGCTAATGTTTTGCTCGCAGCTGGAGCATCTCCTGCAATGGTTATTGATAAACATGAGACTGCACAATTTGCTGCGGTGGCTTCAGCTCTTTTAATTAATGTTGGTACATTAACTGATACTGCTATTGGAGCTATGGAACTTGCAATTGAATCGGCAAATAACGCAGGTAAACCTTGGGTTTTGGATCCTGTCGGCGCTGGCGGACTAACTTATCGTACCGAATTTGTAAAGAAGATTGTTGCTACTCTTAAGCCTGCAGTGATACGTGGCAATGGATCTGAAATTTTGGCTGTAGCAGGTGTTGGAGCTGGTGGTAAGGGGGTTGACTCAACAGACTCAAGTTTATCTGCATTAAATGCTGCTAGAGAATTAGCCTTAAAGACTGGTGCTGTTGTCTGTGTTACCGGAGAGGTTGATTATATTACTGATGGTAATAAAACTGTATCGGTATCAGGTGGTGATGTTATGACTACCTTAGTGGTAGGAACTGGTTGCTCCTTATCTGCCTTGGTTGCAGCTTTTGCTGCTGGTGCTTTGGATCGTGTGACCTCAACTGCTGCTGCCTGTAAGTTGGCAAAGTGCGCCTCTGACTATGCTATTAGCGTTGCCAAAGGTCCTGGTACCTTCCATGATGCCTATCTTGATGGGCTATATTTGACTGGAAGATAAGTTGCGCCGTTACCTTAAATTTTGCAATGTCTTCTTTCCTGAAGGCATTGCTTAATTCGATTGCTATCTTCTTTAAAACAGATTGACTTATCTCTCACAGGACTACGCAAGCTTTTTGTAATACTTATACGCATGCATTTCTATCTTATTTCTCCGGCGATAGTGTCCTAAAAAAATGTGTATATCTGCATAAAGTACGATTTTAAACCATCATTTTAAGCCAGTAATAGTCTAAATATGGCAAAATAAGGGATATAAAAATGTGTATATCTGCAAACAGGGCGGACGTATTAGATAGGCATAAATATTTTTAAAAGTCAATATTAGTA
>CAVJLP010000048.1:0-15277 GCA_963650525.1 Firmicutes bacterium CAG:534 | reverse complement strand
GTATTAGACAATAAATATTTATAGATAAATACAAAATCTTTTATTAAAGGCTATGACAATATTTTCTTTATAACGCAGACATACAAGCGCAAACGGTTACAGAATTTACGAAAATAAAAGAAGAGTGGTTCTATTGCGGGCAAAAAAAAAGCTGTCACAAGGACAACTTCTTCATCAAATGGTCGGTGATGAGGGATTTGAACCCTCGGCCCCTACCTCCCTAAGATAGTGCGCTACCAGGCTGCGCCAATCACCGACAACGGCATGCATTATACAGAGGAATTTTTAGAATGCAAATGTTTTTACTTAAAAAAATTCTTTAAAATTAAGCTGTTTTATTTTAAAAGGCATCTATAAGCCTTTCATCATGCAAAATTTTTTTTCTACTTTTCGTTAGGTGTAATGCTGTCAGACTCTGCTGCCCTATGATCCT
Organism: Firmicutes bacterium CAG:534; assembly: GCA_963650525.1. Lineage (GTDB taxonomy): Bacteria > Pseudomonadota > Gammaproteobacteria > Enterobacterales > Succinivibrionaceae > Succinivibrio. Next base: position 14,844 of record CAVJLP010000048.1, on the reverse strand, counting down.
CAGGATACTGTTCATTGATATGTCCGTTGAGCGCGCGGTAGCCTCTAGGAGAGAGTGACTTATAACGCTTAAAGAGTTTTGCAAAATAGCAGGGGTCAACAAAGCCACAGTTATAAGCTATTTCGTTAATGCTTTCATCTGATGTTATGAGTAGGGAGGCTGCGCAGTCTATGCGAAAACCATTTAAATATTCCATGGGGCGCTTTCCAGTCAGATCATGAAAGAAGCGACAGAAATATTTTGGTGATAGATCGGTTACGGCTGCCAGATCCTCTAAGGATATTTGACGTTGATAGTTATCATAAATGTAGCGAAAGAGCTCTGATACCTTACTCATATGTTTTAGATAACGGTTAGGTAGCATGTCCTGATATTGTGTGTAATGATCTTTTCTTTCAATATTGCCAAATAGCTCCAAAACTTGACCTAGTGCGGTGGAGCCTCTTCCATCCTCAGCCTTATGAATGGTGTTAAAAAGTGTTTTAACAAGTTTTACAAGCTCTGGCTCCTCACTGTTACGAATGCAGGGCTTAAGAGAGAGTGATCCTTTGGATAATTTTCTTAAAAAAGAATAAGGGGGGCGCTCAAGATCAAAAAGTTGTTCAAAGGAGAATACCAGACACTCATAGAGCGAATCCTCTCCCATAGGAGTGCCTCCATGCACAATACCTCCCTGTATCAGCAGGCAGTCATCAACCTCCAAATGATAGCTGTTTTCATTAAGTGCGATATCCAACGAGCCTTTTTTCATAAGTAAAAGCTCAAAGGCACTGTGATAGTGATAGGGCATTACATAACGTGGGTGACGATTATCGATGTAGTGATAATCAAAGGGGAAATCAGGTGTTCCGCGGGTAAAGTTTTCGTGATATGCCGAATTAACCGGTAGCATGCCTTAGCTCCTTGATTTGTGAAAATTCACCAAATATAAAAAGGCAAAATGTAACAGCGTAACGTAGAAAAAAATTGCAATATTTTCATTAAGTTGGTGATTTTACCAACTAATGAGAAAATCCTAAATTTTGTTAACCATGTCTCAAAACGCATTGTTTTGCGGTTTTGTGAAATTATATTTGATTTATGTCTTAGCGTAATAAAAAGTAATGACCAATTATTTTCATGAAAATTACATAAATGTCAGAAATTTGGAGCAGGTCACAATTTTGGATAATAAAAATTAAAAGGTGAATTTTGTACTATTTTTTATCTCTTTTGAACTGGCAAGCCATACAAGAGTGCACCAAACTTGAAAATAGAAGCGAAATGGCTCGCAGGAAAATTAATTAGTCTTCTTTTAGGAGCAACAAATGGCAGTTAATCGTTATATTGGCAAATATCCAGTGATTGGCATTCGTCCTATCATCGATGCCCGCTTAGGACCTCTGCAGGTAAGACAGAGTCTTGAAAAACAAACTATGGGTATGGCTCATGCAGCCGCAGAGCTTATCAGTTCCAATCTGCAATATTCAAACGGTGAGAGTGTAAAGGTTGTCATCTCTAATACCACTATTGGTCGTGGTGCCGAGGCTGCTAAATGTGCTGCTCAGTTTAAGGATGAAGGCGTTGATATCACCTTATCAGTAACTCCATGCTGGTGCTATGGCGCAGAAACCATGGATATGGATCCTCACACCATCAAGGCCGTGTGGGGATTAAATGCCACCGAGCGTCCTGGTGCCGTATATTTAGCTTGCGTGCTTGCAGGCTATGCTCAGAAGGGACTGCCTACCTTTGGTATTTATGGTAAGGATGTGCAGGAGGCTGATGATCCTAATATTCCTGAGGATGTAAAGGTCAAGATCCTCCGTTTTGCCCGTGCTGCAGTTGCAGCTTGCACCATGCGCGGTAAGAGCTATTTGCAGATCGGCTCAACTTGCATGGGTATTGCAGGTTCCATGATTAATTCTGATTTCTTTGAAGATTATCTTGGAATGCGTGTTGAATCAGTCGACGAGGTTGAGGTACTGCGTCGTATTGAAGAGCATATCTATGATGAGGATGAATATCAGAAGGCATTGAAGTGGGCTAAGGAAAAATGTCCAATAGGCTTTGATAAGAATCCTGAATTCGTCCGTTCATCCCCTGAGGTTATTGAGCGTAACTTCGAGTTCTCAGTTAAGTGCATGGTAATTATCAAGGATCTCTTCCGTGGCAATAACCACCTGCCAGCAGGGTTTGAAGAAGAGGCCTTGGGATTTAATGCAATTGCAGGTGGCTTCCAAGGACAAAGACAGTGGACTGATCATTATCCTGATACTGACTTTGCAGAGGCATTATTAAATTCCAACTTTGACTGGGAAGGCAAGCGTGAGCCGTTTATTCTGGCAACTGAGAATGACACCTTAAATGGTACCACCATGCTCTTTGAGAAACTTCTGACCAACCGTCCATCCATCTTCTCTGATGTGCGTACCATGTGGTCTACAGAGTCCGTAAAGCGCTGCACCGGTTATGATACTGAGGGACATGCCAAGACTGCAGGTGGCTTTATTCACCTAATCAACTCAGGTGCAAGCTGCCTTGAGGCTACCGGTAAGTGCAAGGATAAGGATGGCAATGCCGTTATGCCTAAGTGGTGGGAAATGACTGATGAGGATATCGAGGAGTGCTTGAAGGCCACTACTTGGAATCCATCTGATAACGGTTATTTCAGAGGCGGTGGCTATTCCTCACGCTTTATCACCGAAGCTGAGATGCCGGTAACTATGGCCCGCTTGAACATCGTCAAGGGCTTGGGGCCTGTGTTGCAACTTGCCGAAGGCTGGACTGTAAGATTACCTGATGAGGTAACTGACTCATTGTGGAAGAGAACTGACTATACCTGGCCTTGCACTTGGTTTACTCCTCGTGTAACTGGAGTTGGTCCGTTCAAGAGTGCCTATGATGTGATGAATAACTGGGGCGCAAACCACGGTGCCTCCGTCTATGGTCACATTGGTGCCGATCTCATTACCTTATGCTCAATGCTCAGAATTCCAGTATGCATGCACAATGTTGCCGAGGAGGATATCTTCCGTCCTGCAGCTTGGAATAGCTTTGGCATGAACAAGGAGCAGGCTGATTACTTAGCTTGCAAGACCTATGGTCCTATCTTTAAAAAGTAAGAGCTAGGGAAAATTTTATAAGTGATCTCCGCGTTATAGTCTTACGCGGAGATCCTATGAGTCTTCTTAGAAAATGATGCTTAAGAACTTAGGGTGATTTTCTAAGTAAACTTAAAACACTATAGCAAACAAATAGTTATATCCAACTTTAAGGCAGATAATATGTTAAAGGGTATTTCTCCACTAATAACACCAGAGCTATTGATGGCTTTGTCTGCCATGGGCCATGGTGATGGTATTGTAATTGCAGATGCAAATTTTCCTGCAAAGCGCATTGCAAAGGGACATACGCTCGTGCAATTGCCTGCGGTGGGCTGTCTTGAAGTCTTAAAGGAAGTCATGAAGCTTATTCCGCCTGATGCACTACATCAAAATGCAGGCTATGTCATGCAGATAGCAGATGGTGATAAAGCACGCTTAGGTGGAGAGCCTAAGGTTTGGCAAGATTATTTAAAGGTTGTAAGAGCAGAACATCATAGTGATGTACTTGGTTCTATTGAGCGTCAGGCCTTCTATGAGGAGGCTACAAGGTGTCAGGTAGTGGTACTTACAGGAGATTTGACTCCCTATGCCAATATCATCGTTTACAAGGGCGTTATTGAGAATTTGGAGTAGCAAACGATGCAAAAGGAATGGAGTACACTTGCTTGTAACAAATTGCCCTGTGCAATGTGTCATGCCAACTCTATCTTGCCTATAAATGAGCATGAACTTTTGTGTGCCTTCTTTGGAGGCAGTTTTGAGGGTAAGAGTGATACTGCAATTTATCTTGTAAGGGTTGTGGATGGCAAAAGTGGAACTCCTGTAAAACTTTTTTCCTCAAATGAGGCTCACTGGAATCCTGTATTGTTCAAATATCCAGATGGTCATGTAGGAATAATATTTAAGGTAGGAGATGTCATAGCCTCTTGGAGATCCTATATTGCTCAATCCTTTGATGGCGGTAAGACCTTTGATGAGCCTCATGAATTGGTTGCAGGAGACAGAGGCGGTCGAGGTCCAGTTCGTAATCAGCCTCTAGTTTTAAAAAGGCATCATCAGGGGCGTTATTTAAATCCTTCATCACTTGAAGAAGGCTACTGGCGTGCCTTTATCGATATTTCCGATGATGGAATGCAGACTTTTAAAAAGTCAAATGAGATAACCTTGGCTAAAGAAGAGTTGGATGCAACAGATACGAGTGCTAGGGATATTGCAGTAAGCGATCAGTCTTTTGCAGGACGTGGTGTCATTCAGCCAACCCTGTGGGAGGATGACGATGGAGTGCATATGCTGTTGCGTTCAACTGTGGGAGTGGTAATGCGCTCTGATTCAGAGGATGCCGGAGAGAGCTGGTGTGCGCCATATCGTACTGATGTCCCTAACAACAACAGTGGTATAGATTTGGATGTGTTTGCAGGCAAAATATATCTTGCCTGTAATCCGGTGACAGGAAACTGGGGTAAACGTACTCCTATATCTTTGATGTCATCAACTGACGGAATTCACTTCGTAAAAGAAGAGGATCTGGATACTGAGATAGCGGAATTCTCATATCCATGTGTACATGCTTATAAGGATGCTCTCTATGTGAGCTATACCTATAAACGTGAAAATATCCGCATAATAAAGTTCAAGGCATAGCACTTGAATACTGATAAGAAAAACAAACAGGAGCATGACAATGCGTAAACTTTCAATGCTGTTCACCGCAATCGGCGCTGCAATGTGCCTTGCTGCATCAACTCAGGCAATGAGCGCTGACTATCCTTCTAAGGACATCACTGTGGTGATCCCTAAAAATCCTGGTGGTGGTACTGATACTACTGGCCGTGGCATCATCAACATGATGCAGAAGGATTTAGGTGACAAGGTTAAATTTGTTCCAGTCAATAAGCCTGATGGCAACGGTATCGTTGGTATGCAGGATGTAGCAAATGCCAAGGCTGACGGTTATACCTTAGGTATGGTTACCGTTGAGCTTGATATTTTCCCTCACCAAGGCAAAACCAAACTCTCCTATAAGGACTTTGATTCTGTTATCGCTCCTATTGCAGCACCGGCAGCTTTGATTGTTCATGCTTCTGCTCCTTACAACACTTTAGATGAGTTTATTGACCATCTTAAGAAAAATCCTGGCAAGGTCATGATGGGTAACTCTGGTATGGGTGCAATTTGGCATATCGCTACCATGGCCATGGAAAAGGAGTTTGACGTTAAGGTTAAGCACATCCCATATCCTAAGGGAACTGCCGATATCGCTGCTGCTATTGCAGGTGGCCACATTGATGCAACCTTAGCAGATCCTTCATCATTTAGAACTCAGGTTGAGGCAGGCAAGCTTAAGATCCTAGCTGTCATGGCTGACAAGCGTACTAAGATGTTCCCAGATGTTCCGACATTTAAGGAATTAGGTCATGATATGGCAATTCGTGCATGGGCTACCTTAGTTGCTCCTAAGGGCACTCCTGCTGATGTATTGAAGGTTCTACGTGACAGCGCTGCTCGTGTTGCCGCCACCGACAACTTTGCCGATTACTTCTTAAAACAGGGTATTGATCCTACTGACATCATTGGCGAGGATGCCGACAAGATGATGGAAGCAGACGATGCTATGTATGCAGAATTCCTAGCAGAGCTTGCTAAGGCTAAGTAATTTATAAAATCCTTGTGATTTTGTAAGTAGATCCTCACTGCACTTTTTCACCTCAAGGTGCAGTGAGTGATTGAAGATAAAAGCAATCCCCGATTAATGTTCTTTTTAGGTGTCCTAATGGAGAGCCTTAGTCGGGGTTTGTTTAAGTGGTGCCTTGCATTAATTAAAAAATGATAACGGTGCCTTAAATAAAGGAGAACGCTATGCCCTCAATGGCCGTGTGTAATATAGCTGTTGCCTTGATAACAGCGATCGTAGGTGGTGTCATTTCGTATACTGCGTATGGTTATGGTATTGAAATGTCGATGTTTGGACCTGGAGCTGGTTTTTGGCCTTTTATATTAGGTCTAGGACTTATAACAATTGCCTTGCTAATAGTCATTGACACCATAAGATGTAGAGCTGAATTCTCACAGCAAAAGGTTGTGTTCAATTCCCAAGGCTGCTTTGGTGCTTACCGCATGATGGCCGTTGTGTTGGTGTATGCTGCATTGTTCCCTCTTTTAGGTTTCTACGTATCATCCTGCCTCTTTCTTTTTGTCGGCATGCTCATGCTTGGAGTAAATAACAAGCTTTTAGCTCTAGGCGTTAGTGCAGGCTTCTTGGCTGTAATTTATCTATTGTTTACCTTGGCACTGCATATTCAGCTACCAGTGCCTTTCTTTATGGAGTAAGAATTATGCAAGCAGTATTAGATGCACTTCTCCAAGTAGGAACCTTTGAAAACCTAGCACTACTAGTTATGGGAACAGGTGTGGGTATCTTTATTGGTGCCATGCCGGGACTGTCTGTAAACATGGGATTGGCGCTATTGTTCCCAGTAACTTTCTCAGTAGGTGGTCTAGGTGGCATCATTATGCTCTTAGGCATTTATTGCGGAGCTATATATGGCGGATCGATTACGGCAATTTTGTTAAGAACTCCAGGTACTCCGGCATCGGCAGCAACTACCTTAGATGGCTATCCTATGGCTATTGAGAATGGTCAGCCAGGAAGAGCTCTGTCAATTTCAACAACTGCTTCGACCTTTGGTGGTATTTTCTCGGTAGGGTGCCTCATCCTTTTTGCTCCGCTTCTTGCACAGGTAGCACTAACGTTCTCAAAGCCTGAATATTTTGCGCTAGCAATCTTTGGTATTTCCATGGTGACCTCGGTATCTGCCGGTTCCATTTTAAAGGGCGTGATCGGTTGTATCGTAGGATTATGGATAGCGACCATCGGACTTGATGCAATGTCTGGTATGGAGCGCTTTACCTTAGGTACGCTCTATCTATCAGGTGGTGTGTCCTTTATGCCAATTTTGATAGGTCTTTTTGCGTTAACTCAGGTGTTTGTAAATGTTGAGGACATAAAAAATGGTCAGGCTAAGATCCCTGATTTGAAAATTGATGGGGTATTGCCCACAGCAGCTGACTTTAAGCTAACGCTACCGACACTCATTCGTTCCTCTGCCATTGGTACCTTTATTGGCTGTGTGCCAGGCACTGGTGGTGATATTGGATCTTGGATTTCATACAATCAGGCTAAGACTTGGGCGCGAGATTCATCTAACTTTGGTAAGGGTGATCCTAGAGGAATTGCCGCATCAGAATCTGGCAACAATGCTGTAGTAGGTGGTGCATTTATCCCAGTTTTAACCTTAGGTATACCAGGTGATGGAGCTACTGCCATTATTCTTGGTGCGCTCATGGTACATGGCATTCAGCCAGGTCCCTTGCTCTTTGTGAATAACCCAGTTGAAATCTATACCATCTTTATAGGTCTACTTTTAGCCAATGCCTTGATGGGCGCTATGGGCTTTAGCTTAATTCGTGTATTTACTAAGGTGGTAAATGTTCCTAAAAAGATTTTGTTACCCATCATCACGGTGATGGCTATGCTTGGTACCTACTCCTATTCAAATTCACTGTGCGATGTGTGGATCATGATCGCTGCCGGTATTATTGGCTTTGTGATGCATAAGTGTGATATGAGTGTGCCGGGAGTTATCATCGGTATCATTTTAGGTAAGCTTGCTGAGGAAAACTTTACTGGTAGCTTAATGATGAGTGATGGCTCAATGTCAGTATTTGCAGAAAATCCTATTTGTGCAGTGCTGTTGGTGTTATCTTTAATCTCCTTGTTATCCCCAACCTATAAGCCACTTTTAAAAAGACTTATGGGTAAAAATAAGGGTTAATTAAGCGCCAAGTTTTCACAGTGAATAGTCCTGAATGTGTTACATATTCAGGACTTTTTTTGTTGGAGTAAAAATTTTTAGACGAGAATTATGCGCATTAAAATTAGGCTTATACCTAATGCCAATAAAGGCTAAAATAAGCTGTAATAGCTCAATTTTACGAAAATCATTCTGTGCGACTTGAGATAATTCTTAGGTCTTAAAGTGGATCGCATCATGAAATTTGACAAGGATTATCGACTAAGCTCTGAGATCATCAAGGCTCTTAGCCTTAATTATTTTACAGGTTTTATTATAGATGCGGTCAATGATAGCTTTGAGGCCCTACCTGATTCTAGATGGCGCAAGGATATCCCAAGCTCCGGAAGCTATTCACAATTTATCGATTTGTATGCGTCTAAATATTTGTATGAGGATGATCAGTATAGGGTAAAGCAGGCAATGTCACTTGCTAATTTGCAAGAGAGATTGTCGCACAATGATCAACAGCTAGAGTTTGGACTTAGCTACTATGTTGATTACATATCCAAGCGCTTTGGCTATGAACATTTTTGTCGTTGCTCTATTTTGCCATTGCATTTTGATAATGATGGCCATATTGTGCGCATGCTTGCGCTTTTGCAGGATATTACTCAGCAAAAAAAAGAGGAACAAGAGCTACAGCAACACAGTATGAAGGTGCTTGATGCGTTGTGTGCTGATTATTTAGGGGCATATATAGTTGACCTCAATACAGGCAAAATGGAGGTCATAAAAGCAAGGCATTATTTTGATCATGCAAAGATTTTTGGTAAGCATGAGAAGAATGCTTTGCCCTTTCCTAGGTGGGTAGAGCTTTGTTGGCAAAAACTTGTCATTCACGATACCTTTCATGATTTTCTTAGTTGCTATGACATGGCAAAGCTTAAAGCACGCATGTTAAAGCAAGACTCCTATGTGTCTCGTTTTAGATGCAAGCCTGATACAAAAGGACAGGAATGGTTTGAGCTTAAGATTGTCAATTTTTATGAGGATGAGCATAGCTACAAGGTAATACTAGGTTTTCGCGCTGTGGATGAAATAGTGGCTCAGGAAAGAGAGCGCAGTGAACTTGTAAAAGAAAAACAGCAATCAGATTTAATAAAATCATTAGCTACCATCTATGCTGTCATCATTACGCTCTCGCTTAAAGATCGCCACTATGAGGTTATTGAAAGTGGTCCCATTATCAATGCTATCTTAGGGAAGAATGGTAATGCCGATGAGGTTATAGACACCGCTATCAATTGCTTTATAGATGCGGCATATAGGCCGATCATGCGTGAATTTCTGAATTTTGATAATTTAGCCTCTCGCCTTCAAAATAAAAATGTAATTAGCTGTGAGTATCTCGATCCTCAGGGAAATTGGTATGAGCCTTGTTTCATTGTCAAAAAGCGTGATGCTAATGGACAGGCAGAACAGGTAATTTATGCTTGTCGCGATGTGACAGAGACTAAGCGTTATGAGCTTATGTTACAGCAGAATTTAAAGGAGAATGCTGAGGATGCGAGGCGTGCTAATATCTCTAAAACAGCGTTTCTTCGTAGGATGAGCCATGATATCAGAACCCCATTAAACGGTATTATTGGTATGCTGCATGTTGCCACGAGATATGAGCAGGATTTAGATAGGCTTCATGAATGTCGTGAGAAGATCCTAGCCTCTGCAGATTACTTGTTAGATTTAGTCAATAATGTGCTGGATATCAGCAAGCTTGAGTCTGGTGTCTTAGTACTTGAGAACAACCATTTCAATTTAAAACAATTGGTCAACAAGATAACAAGTATTGTTGAGCAGACTGCTCAAGAAAATGGGCTTGTTCTAGAGGTTGAGCCCTATGCTGATAAATTGATACATACCGATGTAGTGGGCAGTGATCTGCATTTAAAGCGCATCTTAATGAATGTGGCCTCCAATGCAATTAAATACAATCGCAAGGGCGGAAAAATCAGACTTTCTTGTCGTGAGTTGCCTAGTAATCATGATAAGGCAATTTTTGAGTTTGTATGTTGTGATAACGGTTTGGGGATGAGCGATGAGTTTTTACAGCTTGCCTTTGAGCCCTTTACTCAAGAAGGAAAAGAGACAATAACTTCATTTGCAGGCTCTGGACTTGGTCTTTCTATCGTGAAAGAAATAGTCGAGCTTATGGGAGGTACGGTCACTCTTGCAAGCAAAGAGCATGTAGGAACAACAGTTACGATCACCGTACCTCTTAAAATAGACAGGGATAAGGAAAAACTCCCAATAATTAAGTCTGATGATAAGAAAGATATTGATTTAGTAGGTATTAATGCTCTACTTGTTGAGGATAACAAGCTTAATATGGAGATTGCATCCATCATGCTTGAGGATCTGGGACTAAATATTACTAAGGCGCACAATGGCAAAGAGGCATTAGATATTTTTGAGCGCTCTAAGCTTCATGAATTTAAGCTTATTTTTATGGATGTTGTCATGCCAGTTATGGATGGACTTGAGGCCACGTTACGTCTGCGTGGACTTGAACGCGAGGATGCGAAAACTGTTCCTATTATTGCAATGACAGCTAATGCTTTTTCTGAAGACAAAAAAGTCTGTCTTGATGCAGGTATGAATGATCATATCGGCAAGCCCATTCAAATTGAACGTTTAAAGCAGGTTATACATAACAATCTCAATGGGTGTTAGCACAGCTTAGTTATTTTTTAATTTTGGTCGACAGAAAAGCTGATTTGTTTAGCATTTGTTGATTTGAAATGTTGCAAGCGGAGATACTCTTGCATAAAGTATAATTTGTTAACTGCATAATAATAACTATAAATTAAAGTACATCTCATTGCTGTTTGACCATGATTTTTTGGGGAATAGATACTGAATATGGATATAGAGCTAAAGCATGAAATTACTCCAGAGATCATTAATGCTCTATGTCAAAGCTACTTTGCCGCATTTGTTGTAGATTTTAAAACCGATGCCTATAAAACACTGTTTATAGCCCCTTGGCTTAAAGCTATTCCTGAGCATGGAAAGTATTCTTTTTTGCTTTCCTCATTGATTAATAAATTTTTAAGAGGGGATGATTGCGGACGTGTTGCTAGAGGATGTTCTATTGATAATTTTAGAGATCAGCTCTCAAAAAAATATCAAACACCAGAAGGCGGAGTAAATTTTTATATCGATTATCGCTCTTATCGTGAAGGATTTGATTTTAGGTATTGTCGTGCTAATGCCTGTCCTCTTGAATATGGCGATGATGATAAAGCAAGCCGTGCGCTCGTGATGTTGCAGGATATCACTGCTCTTAAAGCTAAAGAGCTTGAGGAGCAAAATCGCAATCAGCAATCATTAGAGGCTCTGTGTGTTGATTATGCTGCAGCTTATCTTGTTGATTTAGTCAACGATACCATGGAGCAGATTAAGACTAAGCATTACTGGGATCTATCTCGTATTTTAAAAAACAAAGCTGAATCATTACGTTTTTCTCAGTGGGTTAAGCTTAGTTGGGATGAATTGCTAAAACAGGATTCTTGCCCAAATTTTTGCTCATCTTTTAGTGCCAATCAATTGCGTGCTTTCCTCTCTAAGCATGATGTCTTTGCTACACGTGTTAGATCTAAGCCTGATAAGCTTGGCAATGAATGGTTTGAAATTAAGGTCGTTAAATTATTTGAGGATGCGAATTCATATAAGGTCATTGTAGGATATCGTGCCATCGATGATATTGTGGCTGCTGAACTTGAGCGTCAAGTAATGGTAAGACAGAACAAGCAGTCAGAAATCATTGCTGCTATGGCAACAATTTATGCATCCATCTTTATTATTGATCTTGAAACTCGTGAATACGAGCTTATTGAAAATAAGACCATTTTACATTTCATGACTGGGCAAAGAGGCCATGTTGCAGATGTTGTTGATAACATTGTTGAGCATTTGGTTATTCCTGATCACCAAGAAGCAATGCGGAAGTTTTTAGATTTTGATACTCTCGCTGAAAGATTGGCCTTCAAAAATATCATTGAAACGGTATATCAAAATGTCAACGGTCATTGGTATACCCCAAGTTTTATTGTAAAAAAACGTGATGAGCATGGTCGGGCTGAAAAGGTTTTGTATGTTTGCCGTGATGTGACTGAGGACAAGCAGCATGAATTACAGTTACAGCAGGAATTAAGGGATAGTGCTGAGGAAGCTAAGCGCGCTAATATTTCTAAGACTGATTTCTTGCGTCGTATGAGTCATGACATAAGAACCCCTTTAAATGGCATTATTGGGATGATGCATATAGTCGAGAAGTTTGATAACGATCCTAATAAGCGCAGATATTGCCGTGAGAAAATCATAAACTCTGCTGAATACCTCATGGATCTTGTAAATAACGTTCTTGATATTAGTAAGCTTGAGTCAGGTGTGCTCACGTTAGATGATGAGCCGTTTAATCTTGGAAAGCAACTCTTTAAGCTTATTGATATTGTTGAACAAAATGCTAATGAAAATGGTATTAGCTTTGAAGGTGGGGCAAGCTTAAGCCATATCGTACATCGCAATGTTATTGGAAGTCCAGTACTCTTAAATCGTATCCTTATGAACATAGCCTCAAATGCAATTAAATATAACCGCAGAGGTGGCATGCTTAGGGTAAGCTGTAACGAAATAAGCTGCGATGGCAATATAGCGGTGTATGAATTTGAGTGTGTCGATAACGGACTTGGTATGAGCAAGAATTTCTTAGCTCGTGCCTTTGAGCCTTTCTCTCAGGAGGGCAAGGAAACTACAACTACTTTCACCGGCTCAGGCTTAGGTTTATCCATTGTTAAGGATATAGCAGAGCTTATGGGCGGTAAGGTAGAGCTTGAAAGTAAGGAAAATGTAGGAACTAAGGTCAAGGTTACGCTACCGTTAAGGATAGATAAGGAAAATGAAGAGGCTTCAAAGAAAGAGCAAATAGATCTTAAGTCGATTAAATTTGTTGGAAAAAAGGCTCTTTTAGTTGAGGACAACGGTCTTAATATGGAGATCGCAACCATAATGCTTGAGGAGCTTGGCTTTAAGATCACTCCAGCATATAACGGACAAGAGGCCTTAGAGATCTTTGAAAAATCAGCTGAAAATGAATTTGATATTATATTTATGGATATGATGATGCCGGTTATGGATGGTCTTGAGGCATCAAGGCATCTGCGCTCTATGTTGCGAGTTGATGCTAAAACAATTCCTATCATTGCGATGACGGCCAATGCTTTTGCAGAGGATAAAGAATCCTGCTTAGGTGCAGGTATGACCGATCACGTAGGTAAGCCCATTGATATTGATCTCTTAAAACAAACCATCATTAACTATTTACCTCAAAGCTAGATCCTACTTTAGGAGAGCTTTTTTACTTAGATGAACTTTGACGGATTTTCACTTTGTGATGCCGTATAATTTGCGCATGTCTCGAAAAATTACACGCCCTTTTGGCATTTTAGATCTTTATATCGGCCGCACCATGCTTACCTCGGTGTTGCTTATTGCTATATGTTTAACATTGTTTACTGGTCTTATCACCTTTATCGATAAGATGCGTTATATAGGCCGAGGTTCTATCGATTTCCTTTTTGTATGCCAATATGTTGGTTATCAATTGCCAGGTATTTTCGTAACGTATTTCCCTGTATCTATTCTGATTGGTGGTGTTATTGGATTAGGGAACCTTGCGCGAGGTAGTGAGATCACTGTTTTACAATCACTAGGTTTGTCACGTCTGCAGATTGCTTTTTCATCTTTAAAAAGCTTGATCCCTGTGATCATCATAGTGCTTGCCATAGGTGAGACCGTAGTGCCTAAGCTTGATACCTATGCAGAAACTCAATACTCGGTGTATGCCTCAAACGGTAAGATGTCGGTGTCCCGTTCTGGTATTTGGCTACGTGAGGGCAACTCATTTATTGGCATTAGAGCAATGCTTAGAGATGGTTCCTTGCAGGATATTGTGAGATATGACACTGATGGAGATAAATTAGTCTCTAAGAGTAGGGCAGTATCTGGCTCCTACTCAAATGGCAAATGGATTATGAAGGATGTTAGCCATATCGAGCAGGGAGATGATCTTAAGATCACTAGAGTGCCTGAGGAGCACTGGCAGCTAAATTTAAATCCTGAGCGCGTGGATGTTATTAACAATATTGACAGAAGCTTAACGGTTAAGGGCTTAGTCGATTACATTGGGTATCTTGAGGAAAACAATCAGCTGTCTTCGCAGTTTAGATTACAGCTCTATGAAAAGCTGATGCAGCCTGTGATCATGGTAATCATGTTGTTTTTGGCTTTATCTACTGTCTTTGGTCCATTGCGTTCTATGAATATGGGTACCAGGATCCTAGCTGGTATTACCTTAGGTTTTGGATATTATGTGTTAAATCAGATCGTAGCTCCGTTTTCTTTGGTTTATGGTATTCCTCCGATCATTGGCGCATCTATGGCCTCAATATTTTTCGGCATACTTGCTGTATATCTTTTGAGACGTAAGGCGTAAGAGGAATAGTGAGGAGCATTCAGTAGCGAGTTTCCAAGAATAATTTTTATTTTTTGGAAGCTTGTTTAAAAAAAAACTTGCATATCAAAAAACTTTCGCTATAATGTGCACATCTTCTGATGCCGAAGTGATGGAATTGGTAGACGTAGCGGATTCAAAATCCGCCGCTGGCAACAGCGTGTGGGTTCGATTCCCACCTTCGGCACCATCTAAAGTACCTAATATCTAAATTTTCCCTTACTTTTCAACTACTTGCTTTTCTTTGTAAATCAAAGGGATATCTTCGTTTTTTGACAGAAGTGATCGTTTGTGATAAAAATTGATAAAAAGTGCTGATTTTTTAGGAGTGTGCTTATGCATTAGCACACTAGTATTGGCACACAAAATCACTGTGTTTTGCAAAGAAAAACAG
>CAVJLP010000047.1:0-15294 GCA_963650525.1 Firmicutes bacterium CAG:534 | reverse complement strand
ACAAAGCCTCAATTACTGCAGGTGAAAACATAATTCTATCTGATACAGCAAATATCACTAACTATAATTTAGTAGCTAAGAGTACTGCGGCAGATGCAGGTAATATTGAATTTAAAAAGTCTGCGGAGCTAAAAAATGACAAAATATCTGCAAGTGGTAAGGTTGAATATGGTGGAAATGCTACTTTAACGAATTCAAATGTTGAAGGTAGTAGTATTGATTTTAATAATGGCCTTAAAGCTAATAGTACCCAAAATGAAAAGGGAATAATTCAGGCATCTAACGGTGTCACTGTAAATGGCGTCACAACTCTTAACAATTATCAGATATTAACAACCTCTGATAAAGGGGAGATTTCGTTTGGAGGCGGTGAGGCAGATCTTACAGATAGTGCCATTGAGGCTCAACAAGCAAACATCAAATTTGACGATGTGGTAATTGCCCTTGGCAGCTCTATACAGTCTGCTAAAGATGTTTTGTTTAACGAAGGTGTTGGCTTAGATGCCTCTGTTTCAAAAGAAAGTAGTGTTTCTGCAGAGAATGTAACCTTTAACAACAGTGCCGTAATTCAGGGAAATTCAACTGTTACAGCAAATAATAATGTGCTGTTTAATGACGGAGACAAAATCGATACCAAGATTAACAATGCTACGATTACATCTAAGAATGGCAAAATAGACATCAACTCTCAATCTACGCTTACAGGTGCAACTATTTCTGCCAAAGATGCAGTTAAGATCTCAAAGCTTTCAATGGATAACGATGAAGGTTATTCAATCAAAAACTCCTCAATTAAGTCAGATAATAATACTGTTACCTTAGCAGCCAAAGACAATGAAATCATCGTAATGGTTGGGGATGATACCGATCATTCTTCAATTACTGCAGCAAGTGGCATTACATTTAATTCAGGAGTAAAGCTTACAAACTATAAGCAAGTCTCTACCACTGGTGGCGATGTCAAGTTTAGTGGTAATTCTTCTCTTGATAATACCAATGTATCCTCTCAAGACAGAGATGTGGTTTTTGAAAAGGATGCAAATCTTGCTAATAACGCCGATGTTAAGGCTCAAAGTGTTCGTTTTAATGGGAATGCTGTTCTAAATAATGGCTCTATTGTTACAGCTGAAGGTAAAGATGTAGCTTTAGGATCTATTATCTTTGCAGAAGGAAGCAACAATGTTGCTGTTATCGACAATGCTAAGCTTTTATCACAAAATGGCGGCATTGATATAGCATCTCAAGCAACATTATCGAATGCTATTATTCAAGCCCCAGATGATATAGCGCTCTCTAAGCTTGCTAAGGTATTTAATTCATCAATAAATTCTACAAATGGATCAGTTACCTTAAAGTCAAATGCTCAAGATGCAATTACATTTGAAGGAGATGCTCAAGATTCATCAAAGGTTTTAGCAGCCAAGGATATTACTTTTAATTCAGATGCTAATTTGACTAATACCAAAGTGGAATCTAGTAATGGTAATGTAAGCTTTGATAAAAATGCCCTTCTTTCAAATAGCAATGTTTCTGCAACAAATGGTACTGTCCAATATAAGGGAAGCGCAAGTCTTGCAAGTTCTACCACTTCTGCAATTTCAGATGTTATCTTTAATGAAGCTCATCTAAGTGATAGCACTGTTAATGCAGGATCTAATGTTAAGTTTGATGGTAATTTGACTGCTACCGGGAGTTTAATAAAATCAAATGGTGATGCTCTTTTTAACAAAGAAGTTAAATTAGGTGCATCACCTTTAGGAAATAGCTCGGTATTTGCTAAGAATATTACCTTCAATGACAATGCAGTGTTACAGGAAAATTCCTTAATTAGTGCCACTGACGATGTAGTATTTAATGAAGGTACCAATGCTGAGACAACAATTGATAATGCTACAGTTAATGCAGACAATGGCAAGATTGATATCAAGTCTAAGGCAACGCTAAAAAATGCCACTGTGACAGCAAAGAGTGATATTAATCTTTCCGATGCAAATCTTGAAAAAACAAAAGTTGTTTCTTCTTCAGGTAACGTAAACTTTGATAAAAATGCAGTTCTATCAAACAGCAATGTGTCTTCTGTAAATGGCAGTGTTCAGTATAAGGGGATTGCAACACTTGCTAAAACTACTAGTTCTGCAGCATCTGACGTCATCTTTAACGATGTAGCAACTTTAAAAGAAAGTAATGTAAGTGCAGGAAATTCAATTACCTTTGATAATGCATTAGTAGCAATTGGTAACAACTCTTCACCAAGTGAAATAGCATCAAATCATACGATCACCTTTAATGGCGATAGCGATTTAACAGGCTATACCATCTATACCAAAGAAGAGAGTGATGCAGATATTATCTTTAATTCATTCTTTGATTTAAAGAATACGCTGTTGGCTCCTAATATGGGTAAGGGAAAGGTCGTATTAAAAGGTAATGATGCTGAGAATAAGCTTTCTACAGTGTCTCTCTTTGCTAAGGAATTAGAGCTAGGCGATGAAAATACTACATTGCAAAATACTATAAGTTTAGTAGATACCTCAGTAGTCGCTCCAAAGGTTGGTATTTATCGTAATACCTCAATTGAAGGCGGTTCTAAATTAGTTGCAAGTGATGGAATAAAATTTTCGTCAAGTAATACCAATAATGCCTTGACTATCTTTAAGGGAGGCAAGCTAGTAGTTGGTAATACCGATGAAAGCATTGTGGAAACAAATGCTGATATAGATGGGTTAGATCCTAACTCCTCTGCCATGATGCATTTAGATAGCCTTCTTGACTTATCTAATCCTAATGCACGCTTATATCTAAATGGTGACATAGGCTCTTATAGTGAGTTTAGTGCAAATGCAGCAGCTTTAAATGATCTAAATAACAATCAGCTTTATGTGGGACCACATTCTCGTTTGTTAATCACTCAAGGGGCTATTGATCCTGCAAGCGAAGGTAAAGCCATATTTACTCTTGCAAATGCAAACAGTGTTTACATAAACGATGGTTTGGGTATAGATTTTAAATTTGATCAAATTGATGAAAGTACCAAATTTAAGCTCTTTAACTGCGATATAGATGCTGTTTATAAGGATCGTATAGCTGAAAACACTGTTGCTAGAATTTATGATCTGATAGCAGATACTGCAAGTGATAATTCGCTATGGTTTAAGGTAAAGGTTGATGAGGAGGCGGTAAACCGCTTAGCCTCAGGTATATCTCCTGATACTAAGAATTTGATTGTCTCTTATGCCTATGGTGATGGCTTTAACATTGCCCCTCAAAATGGCTATGGATATATTTCTGAGCTCTTGCTAGATGATGATAAATTCTCCGATGCAGCCGTCACTGCAGGAATAAATTCCTTTACAGGCTACTCCTTTGCATCATATGCCCCGCAGATTGCTATAGCTGCTGATGAAAGCTTGTATGATGCAGTTGCAGAGCGTGGTGGATTTAAGTCTCAGGCCAAGACATCATTAGGCAGTGTTGAAGGCGAAAATATTTCACTGTGGGCGACTCCTTTGTTTAAGAGACAAAGCTCAGATAGCTTTAAACTTGAGGGATCATTATATGGTGCCAAGTTAAAGCTCTCAGGTCTTGCTATAGGAGCAGATACTGCACTTGATGAGCATAACCGTCTTGGTATGGCTATATCATTTGGTAAGGGCAATGCTAGATCGCGTGGTGAGATTTTGAACACCATCAATGACTATTCCTTCTATGGTATTGATGGCTATGGTATGTATAAAGACGGTCCATTCTCCGTGCTTTATGATGCAAGTTTCACGCATATATCAAATGATGTATCTCAAGATACCTTCCGTGGAAGCTTAGATGCTGATTTTGATGCGAAGGTTTTGTCATTAGGTGCCAATATAAAGTATCTACAATCCTTTGAGTACCTTGATATGGAGCCTCATATTGGGGTGCGTGCCTCACACGTAGATATCGATGGTTTTGATGCCAAGATAAACAATATTGATTATCTAAAATCAAATAGTAGTTCTGCTAACTTCATCAAGTTCCCGCTTGGTGTTACTTTAAGTAAGAATTTTGAGTTTGATGGATGGCAGATAAAGCCTGTGTTTGATACCGCAGTAGTCTTTAGTGTGGGTGATAAGAGCTGGAATTTGTGCTCTGATATAACCGGAATGGGCCGCGAGTCTACATCAGCCGATGTCTTAGATACTGTTACTATTCAGGGCACTTTAGGAGTTGATGTTAAGTACAATGAAACTTTGAGTTTCGGTGTAGGGTATACATTCAGTGGGTCTCACGATGTAAAGGAACATGCATTATCCGGCTCAATAAGATATAACTTCTAGTCCCTGCTTACTTACCTCAGATCAGGCCCCATAAAACGGGCTTGATCTTATTGAACATTGACATGCTAATAGTGCTAGAAAGCAGTTAAAAATAGTGGGGAATATTTTTGAGGAAGGTTGATAAAGCCCAGGGGTGAATCTGCCGTATACGACTCCTTGAACCTAAGTGTTCAAGATAGGCATCAGCTAAAACCATTAGGTATGAAGCGTATAAAACGATCATTCAGCACAGGCCTTAGTAAGATACCAAGTCAATATGGAATATCGGCTCAGGGTGAAAACAGCTGGATGTCACCCTAGGGTTATCTTGTGAGCAACTTTCTGCTCTGCTATAAAATTTAACAAAATTTACTCAGTAATGCAAGATGTTAGCATAGGTTAAGTTATTGTTTTTCCGCTTTACTTTTGCAGAAAAAAGTGATTTAAAAATTTTTGCAGACTCAGGCAACAGCATGCATATGAGCATAGGGAGTATCTCTCCTAGAGTCTGAGGCTTAGCGTTTCTTATGTCTGCATCAAAAAGTTGCAGCCTAATTTTTTATCGTTAACAATGATGGAATTTTGTTGATCTTGCGGTAAATTATGCCCCTGTTTAGTGTGATGCGGATCAAGGAATAATAAATGCAGGATTATCTTCCGTTATTTAACGATCTTTTACCTTTCTTAATCATCTGTCCTTTAGCTGCTGTGGCAGGTTTTGTAGATGCGGTAGCAGGTGGCGGTGGTCTTATATCTTTGCCTGCATATTTAATTGCAGGTGTCCCTCCGCATCTGGCCCTAGGTACCAATAAACTTATGAGCACCCTAGGCACCTCAGTTGCTACCTACCGCTATATTAAGGCAGGCTATGTCAATTTCAGCATTGCCTTATGCTGTATTCCTTTTGCATTTATCGGATCAGCCCTAGGATCATCTCTTGCACTTTTGGTAGATGCCGTTTATTTAAAGCTGATGCTGTTGGTACTGCTACCGCTTTCTGCAATTTTTCTGTCAAGAAAGCATGCGCTAAAGGATGGCGCTGGTAGTCCATCTAAAAAGCGTATGATCATAGCTGGTGCCTTGTCGGCGCTGATAGTTGGTGTATATGATGGCTTCTATGGCCCAGGTACTGGCGTATTTTTAATTTTAGCGCTGACTATGCTTGCTAAGATGAAGCTTACTCAAGCCAATGGTCTTACCAAGATGATCAATCTTTCAACTAATGTGGCAGCACTAGTTGTTTTCTTGTGGCACGGTAGCGTTTTGCTCCCCTTAGGTTTTGCTGCAGCCTTTTTTAATATTATCGGTAACTATCTTGGATCTGGTTTTTTCAAGTCCAAAGGAGCAGGTGGTTGCCGTGTGATCATGCTGTTTGTTATAGTGATCTTTATGGCTCGAGTCATCTGGGATCTGCTACAGCAGGTTTGAACTTATCATATGTTTCGTCAGGGAAG
Source organism: Firmicutes bacterium CAG:534 (assembly GCA_963650525.1). Classification (GTDB taxonomy): domain Bacteria; phylum Pseudomonadota; class Gammaproteobacteria; order Enterobacterales; family Succinivibrionaceae; genus Succinivibrio. The sequence goes on along the minus strand of CAVJLP010000047.1, from coordinate 9,551 downwards.
GAGCACCCTGACGGTAATACTGTCACCGCGTCCTAGGGAGTCAATTACATCAATATGCAGGGGACTGTTCTTAGTCTGCATGTATCTGCTAGGCTCAATCTCCGTTAAATCATCGCAGGGAATTGAATTAACACTTAGATAGTAGGGGGCAGTACCCCCCTTGATGCTAAGTGAGATGGTGCCGAAAATGCCGGGGCTTAGAGTATCGCCATCACGAGGAAATTCTATATACAGTCTGTCAGGATCTACCAGATCTTGCTTTGAGAGATCCTTTAAATTTTCAGGAGGTGTAGCGCTTATCTGTTCCTTGCTATCAAGAGGTGCTTTAGGCTTAACATCCGGGTTTAATTCCTGCATGATCCTGTATAAAACTGGAGTTGCATCCATAAAGCCTGTAAGTCCTGCAGTCTCCTTGCCATCAGGACGACCACACCAGATCCCTACCGTATAATTGCCAAGAGAGCCTATGCACCAAGCATCCCTCGATCCCCAAGAGGTGCCGGTCTTATAGCCAAGATAGGGAATTTTTGAAAAGCCAAGAGGGGCCGGGGATTTTTGCAGGATCTCAGATACTGCACGTGAAGCCCCGGCACTTAAGATCCGCTCTTCTTTGTAATTATTTTTTTCATCTTTTAAAAATGTGTATTTTCCATAGATGCCGTCGTTTTCAAGTGCAGCATATAGCTCTGTCAGATCGGTAAGTCTGATACCACAGCCTCCCAGTACCAGCGCTAATGAGGCTGATGCCCCCTTAGGTAGAACTAGGCCGTAATTTTGTAGCCTTGAGCTGAATGTATCTGGAGATATTTTTGATAAAACCGTAAGTGCCGGAAGATTTAATGAGTAGATGAGTGCGTTTTCTGCAGTTACCTTTCCCTTAAAGAGATTTGAATAGTTTTGTGGAGCCCAAGTGCCAAAGAAGGTCTTTTCATCCGCAAGTATGCTCTTAGGATGCAAAAGTTGCTGCTCAAACGCTATGGCATAGGCAAAGGGCTTTAAGGCAGAGCCTGGAGAGCGCACTGCCTGACCTAAGGATAATTGGGTATCATCTGCAACGGCAGATCCAAGATATCCCTCTATCCTGTGGGTGTTGTGATTTAAGATCACGGCCGCAAGGGATACATTTTTTTCATGGGTTTTCCTAAAATGCTCACCTTCATTTTTAAGCAGTCTCTGTATTCTGGGGCTTAGCGCTGTAGTGATGTCAGTTTTATCAGTCGTTGCTTTAAGCTTATTTGCAAGTCCAACCTGCTCACGCGGTAATGACTGCATTTTTTTGGGAAGATTTTTAGGATCAATTGCTTGAGCAGAAAAATCAGAGATGACATTATTTTTAACGGCAAGTGACAAAACATCCTTGATTGCAAGGGACGCGGCCTGTGGATGTCTGTCAGGGCGATAGCTTTCAGGCGCACGTGGCAGGGCAACCAATAATGCACATTCCTCCGAAGTTAGATGATCAGGCAGGTGTCCAAACCATCTTAAAGAGGCTGCAGTTACCCCCTCAGTGTCGCCGCCAAAGGATGCTCTGGTAAGCCACATGTTAAGTACTTCCTCTCGTCCTTTGTTTATGGTGAGAAATATTGCACCTAAGGCTTCTTTTATTTTAGATAGCAATGTTCGTCTTGGTTTTTCAATTGAGCGTACAGCCTGCATTGCAAGCGTAGATCCTCCTGATACTATCCTGCCAGCCTTAATATCTGAGAGTAAGGCTCGTCCTATGGCTATTGGATCTACGCCAATATGCTCATAAAAGCGCTTGTCCTCAGATGCTATGAGCATGTTTATAAAAAGAGGATCGACATCGTGAACGGTAGTTTTAATCCTAAACTTATCATCTTGGGTTCTACCTACAAACATCACCTCATTATTTTGATAGCGTACGACATAAGATACATCTGATAACACGTCAAGCTTAGGAATAGACCATAAAAATACTGCGCAAAATGCAATAGATGCACATATTACCCAGTATTTGTATATGGTTAAAAGTCTCTTTTTGGTGCTATTATTCTTTATAATTTTTAAACGCATAATTTTTGTAGGACGAAATATTAAACTCGATCTATAATTGGCACATCGCTTTTATAGCATTTTTTTTAAAGAGTTTTCTATGAGCAAGTTTAGCGAATTTTTAGAGCGTAAGGACATTGAGATCTCACTTCATCGCTATGGTATTGAAGCGTTAGGTGCTATGGCAGCAGGTCTGTTCTGCTCTCTTTTAATTGGCACCATTATGAGTACCTTAGGCCGTGAGCTTTCAATTGAACTTCTGGTAACAGTAGGTGGTTATGCAGCAAAGATGTCAGGTCCTGCCATGGCCGTTGCTATAGGATATGCGTTAAAGTGCCCGCCTAAAGTCTTGTTTTCTATGACAGTGGTTGGTGCTGCTGCAAACGGCCTAGGTGGTGCCGGTGGTCCCTTGGCAGTTTTGGTTATTGCCATTGTGGCAGCAGAATTTGGCAAGGCTGTTTCAAAGGAGACGCGTATTGATATTCTGGCAACTCCTTTTGTCACCGTATTTGTAGGCGTAGCCTTAGCTCTTTTAATTGCACCTCCCATTGGCAAGGCTGCTGCCTCTACAGGTGAGTTAATTATGATGGCTACCACCTTACAACCATTTGCTATGGGAATTTTAGTCTCGGTGATCGTAGGTATTTGTTTAACTTTGCCTATATCCTCAGCTGCAATTTGTGCTGCCTTAGGTCTTACAGGCCTTGCAGGTGGTGCTGCTGTTGCCGGATGCTGCGCGCAAATGGTAGGTTTTGCCGTAATTTCCTACAAAGAAAATGGTATGGGCGGGCTGGTCTCTCAAGGAATAGGCACTTCGATGTTACAGATGGGCAATATTGTAAGAAACCCACGTATTTGGATCGCGCCTATCTTAACCTCCGCAATTACTGGTCCTCTTGCAACCTGTGTTTTTGAATTACAAATGAATGGCCCTGCTGTTTCATCTGGTATGGGCACCTGTGGCTTAGTAGGACAATTAGGAGTCTATGCAGGATGGGTCAGTGACGTAGAAAATGGTGTTAAGGCATCAATTACCTCTTTTGATTGGGTAGGACTTTTGATGATTTCCTTTGTACTTCCTGCGATCATTACTCCAATTATTCATCTTGGGGTGTGCAAGCTTGGATGGGTCAAGAGTGGTGATATGACCTTGATTAGAAGTTAAAAAAATATGGATACAGTGATTTAAAAGGTAATCACTGTATCCTTCTTTTTAAGATCCTCTCTTTATTCTACCTTTACTACCGCACCGTTAGTATAAATATGCAGTCCGGGAATGCTTGGATCTGATATCTGTGTTGCCGGGACTACAAACTCGCCTTTTAGATCTGCTCTTGTGCCAAGCACTAGCTTGAAATGGCGCATATTGGAGATCTGCCATGATTTAAGCGTGATCACGAGGCCTTCATCTCCTTGCTCAACTTCGTAGGGGATAATTGCGCTTTTAATGCCGGATTGATCATCAAGCATTTTTTCAAGCGTGAAGCCTGATGGCAGAGACGTTCTGATAATCACATCATTATTACCGGTAGCTTTTCTATCGATGGTATAGGTGACGAAGGTCTTCTTATAGGCCTTGATTGGAGTATCCGCAGCTATGGCCTGAAGCTTATCGTCTAAAAATTCCTGCTTTAAGGTAATTTCATCATTTTGGGAACTGCTATGTTGCGGAATAGCTAAAGCCTGAAGCATATACCATTCATCACAGTCATTGTTATTTGTCACCTTGTAGGACCCGTCTGGTGCTTCAACTGCTTTTATTTTTGATTGCGGATATTGTCCAGCTGCAATTAAAAGTGCAGATGTTGTGGCAAGATCCCATGAGGAGTCTTTAAATAAAGTGAGATCAAATTTTGCTAAAGCCTGTTCATCCTGATTTAGTGCGGCTACGGCAAATAAAATTGCGGCATCGTATAGATGATATGAAACCGGCGTATTTTCAAGATCGCGACGTTTGCTTATAGCTTGTTCACGCTCTTCATCAGTTTTGGCTTGAATAATGGCATCATCAAGCTGTGCAATTAAAGATAGCTTTTCAATACCTTTTGCAAGTAGGGATTTGGCATTATCCTCATCTCCGGTAAGTTTGAAGGCGCGAGCAAAAGCCGCAGCTTCAATAGGGGAGAGATCATTTTGCAATCCCTGCTCAAGGCTGTAGCGTAGCTGTGATATGTTTACTGCGTTAAGATTTGCAAGTTGCTCTAAGGCTAAGGCTCTGACGGTATCGGTTTGATAACGGGCTGCATTCTTTAACTGATTGAGCATGGCGTAAGTTAACTCTGGACTTACGTAATATCCCTTCTTTTGAGCAGAAAGCAAGGCACCACAGGCTAAGGTCGTGGTGTAAGGGTGCACGTTTTCAATGGAGCCATCTCTATCAAAGAAGGTTTGTAAAGACACGACTAGATCGCGCACTAGAGCATGTGTCTTAACGTTATCATCAACGGTAAGGAGAGCTGTTAACGATAAGGCTGTTGACAGTGCATCATAGGTGGTATGTGCTGATAAGACCTCTCTTAGTTGTGACATGGAGAGATAAGGTAAAAATCCTGATGAGAGCTCGGCATTGCGTGCGTGAGTGGCATTTAAAGGAAGCTTAAGCTCAGCACTTTCTCCTTTCTTTACAAATTTTGCATCCTGCAAGAAGGTGCTGATGGCACTCTCTGTAGTAAAGACCTCGGCTTTATCTGAAACTTCATAATCACCTGCCTTTACTGTATAAGAAATTTGTCCTGTACCTAATGAATCTGCAGTTACATTAAAGGGGAGATTTTCATGATCACCCTTATTGATGTTAAGTGGATGTCCTGTAAGAGTTGTGCATTTTATGGAGCCTTCACAGGATAAATCTAAGCTTAAAGAGTTTGTATCTAGCTCAAGATTGTTAATATTTATATAGGATGAGAGCTTATCTCCAAGATGGAGAATACTGGGAAGATTCACGCTTTGTGCAGTCTTATCATGGACAGTGATGGTCTTTTGTGCAGAGCCTACTGCCTTGTTGTCGGCGGCTATCACCATAAGACGCATGGCACCTTGATGGCGTGGTACCTTAAAGGAGATTTGGGCCTTGCCATCGACTACCTCTGTTACACCTTGATGTAGTGCAATAACCTTATTTTTAAGTTGCGAGAGGGCCTCTGGAGTTGAGGCAGCTCCTGCATACAGCATGGGATCGTCACCATAGCCTTGATCTCCTTTGGAGAAGGCTCTTAAAAGACGGTTGCACAGATCATTTACTTGAATTTCATATTTGCCAGGAGTGGTGAAGTAGGCAAAAGGATCTTGGGCTTTAAAGGAGGTAAGATTTAATATTCCTTCATCTACTAAGGCTGCAAAATATCTTACTTCATCTTGAGGATTTGCTAAACAGAGATCTGCTTTAAGCTCTTCCTCAGGTCTTAGAGAATCTGGTGCATCAAGCTTAAGCTCAAGCTTCTTTTCATCACTATCAACTGCAATGTAGCTAAGTCCAAAGGCATGTACGGGGGCAGGAGTAGCTGTGGCTGCAGAGGATAGCGATAAGAGTACATGCGTACCCTGCTCAAAGCTCTTATCTACCTTAAAGCTTACGCTGTTTTGTCCCTTTTTTACATCAAAACGCAGTGTCTTTAAAATTTCATCGGTGCCAAAGATAAGATCTAAGGTGCCTTCACGCGGGGCGATAAAGCTTAAGGTTGCCTTATCACCTATCTTATAGCTTGCTTTGTCACAGCTAACCTCTATTTTATCTGGGCCGTCTACTTCTTCATTAAGAGAATAGCCTTTGTAGAAGATTAAAGATGACTGTCCGCCATCTTTGGTAGTGGTGGTAATCTCATACTCACCATCCTCAAGATCTGTAATATCGATATTAAGCCCTTGTTCACCACTGTTGGCATTTGCAGCTTTAACTGCATATTTGCGGATCTGGGGTACATAATGCCAATTGCCATACTCGAGGACAAATTGATAGTCACGTAGGCGTCTTTTGATGGTGTAGTTTATAAGATCATCCTTGGCATTTCCTAAATCATCGCAGGATATTAACGATATATTGTCGCGATTATCATTTACCTTGATGCCAATTAAGGATGAGTTTGGATAGAGTGTGTAATTTTTCTCAGTGGAGGCAACGGTACTACCTGCATATATGATTGCAGAGAATAGAGTCCTTACGGCATAAGCAAAATCAGGCATAGTAGCGTTGATAAGGCCCTTGCCCTGATCGCTTAAAGATATAGCTTGAGGATCAATTGCCTTGGAATTTAGCTTTTCGGCTTCCTCTTTATTTGGACCAAAGCTGTAGTCCTTATATTTTCCCTTGCTAAAAGGATGCTCTAGGGCAAAAAAGTCAATATGACTTTCCGTGTTGAGAGTTGCGGCCGGAGAGCCATAGTTATAGAAAGCACTAACTAAGAAACTCTCCTTTTTGCCTGCTTTTAAGGTATTGTTATTGCCTCCCATCTTGGCAGTTACAGTACCTGGAACAAAATCTGCAACCTGAAAGCTAGTCTCTGCAAGTACGCGATCACCTGAGCATGCCTCAAGAGTCCACTGTCCGCGATTACATTTTTCAGGGATTTCAAAGGTAGTTTCAAAAAAGCCTGATCCCTTTGCCGGCGCTGTCATTTGGGATACAAGCATACCATCGGTACGACGTAGCTTTAACACCAAGGCCTTAAGATCACTAGCACTGAGATCACGATTACGCACTAAGACGGTAAAGTTAATCTTCTCACCAGGTCTTACAATGCCGCGATCGGTTATGGCCATAGCCTTAACCTCTTTTGGTCCATAGACTATAGGACCTTCGTAGGGAACGCCTGTTACTGATTCAAGTGAAATGCTACTATCAGCTGAGAGTGGGAGCATAAAGAAATCATTGCCATGATCGACAGTGGCGGCACTAGCTCTTAGCGCATCCTTTCCAGAAAGCGCTTCATAGGGAATGTCGGCAAAGCCATCGGCATCGGTACGAGTAGCATAAAGTGAGCGCCCTGAGCGTGAAATGATATTCACTTCAGCACCAGGCACAGGATTAGCACTTTTTAGGGAGCGGACGGCAAGTTTTACCAAGCCATAGCCCTTGTAGGCGGTAACTCCCAGATCACTTGCGATGATAAGACGTGAGAAATGGCGATCACCTAAATCAGAATCAAGCAAGCTTTCATCTGATAAGGATGCATCGCGTACTGATAATAAATACACACCATCCTCAGGCGATTTACCATATAACGCATTAAGATCAATTGGAAGGGCTACGCGCTCATTACGCTTCCCTTCTGTGGCAATTTCAACTCCGGCAACCTTCTCGGCAAAATTAGAAATAAGCGGCTCGAGCATCCATGAAGAGAGGCTGTCGTAGAGATATTGACTATAGTCAGATGCGATTAACTGTTTTCTATTTATCTTATAGAGCTCGACCTTAAGCTTATCGATATTGATGGTTTTTACATAGAGTTTACCATCGCTCTCAGAGCGAGGCAGGAGCACGCCTCCTTCCATAAAGAGTCTAGGCTCAGCATCATGTAAGGTGATCTCTTTTTTAACATCTTGTTTTAGGATCTTGCCATTTGAGGACATAAGTCCTTTTTTTAAGATGAGATCATAGCTTTGGCCATTTTGTAGTCCGGGAATACACAGTGATTCACCTTTAACATAGGGTAAGGTCTCAACTTGTTCCTTGGTATTGCTATTTATCACATCAATATAGGCTTTGAGATCAGCAATCATTGGGGAATTTTCAAAGTCATCATTTGTTATCACACAGGCGGTACTACCGGATGAATAGTTACTCTCTAAAGCTTCCTTGATCTCAAGTGAGTCCTTATTGTCCTCAGATGCAAAGACAGAGGTTGAGAGCACAGTTAAAACAGCAAGGGCACAGGCAGAAAGTTGCTGGTGTTTCATGATGATCGATCCTAAGAATGTGAACTGCAATTATTGTAGATTCTTTTTTACAAAAGCTAAGCCTTTTTTTAGCTACCGTAACAAAAATTTAGCAACTATCAACTTTTGCATGCGTCTAATCTTGTAATCTTGTAATCTTGGTATTGAGATTAAAGAAGGTCTCCCTGCTTTTATGAAAGCAGTGCTACATTATTATTTGGCATTATTAAGACCTTGATGATAGGCATCTATCCAGTTTTGAGGTATATCCTGAGTAAGGTGAGCTATCGCCGGTTTTATTTTAGCTTTTAGGCGCTCTCTATCAATTTCGTGATAGATCACTTTTTTATTTTCAAGTTCAGTTTTGGCAATTTCATTAAGCTCTGCCAAATTTTGTCGTTGCCACTTTACCGCAAGTTTCATGGCTTCCATGATTTTGTCATGGTATTTTTCTGGAATGAGCTTCCAACATTTATCAGACATAACCGCGAAGACAAAGGTAAATTGATGTCGCGTGGCAGTGACATTTTGAATAATTTCATAATAGCGGTTAACCAGCATATGCCCCGGTGCATTCTCGATGGCATCGATGCGTCCTGAACGTAGGGCAAAAGTCTGCGCTGTTGCTGACATGGGGTAAGGAATAGCACCTAATGCTTTGAAGGCCTCCTTTTGTAAGGTGTTTTCCATGGTGCGGATCTTAAGTCCGGCAAAATCCTCAACCTTGGTAATGGGATTTTTGCTAAAGGTATCACGAAAACCTGATTCAAAAGCCCCGAGGATGTGTACGCCTTGAAGGGCGGCCTTTTGCGCAATAAGCTTAAATAACGGCCCATCGATTACCGCATGGGCTTGTTTTTCATTATCAAAAAGATAGAGCTGATCTAGAAGCTTTAACTCTGGTATAAAGCGGGTTAAGACGGTATTTACAATAGTGATGATATCAATAGCACCGACCTCAACTCCCTCATACATGTCCTTCTCGCCACCAAGGAGGCCGCCTGCTACTATCTGTATCCTAACATGGCCATCGGTAAGTCTTTCAACTTCCTCTGCAAACTTTTTACCTCCTAGGGCATAGCTTGAGTTTTCCGGATCGACAAAGCCCATTTTGAAGCTATAGTAGTTATAATCTTCAGCAAAAGCAGGGCTTTGAAAAATAAAAATGGATAAAAGGGTAGTTAGTGCTAATGTTTTAGAAAGCTTAAAAAGCCTCATGAATGATCCTCGTCTGCCTTATTTTTTTGCTCTATCAGACATGGTAGTAAGTCTAGCATTAAGTTATTTGTGAATTATTGATTAACTAAGCACTTTAGCAAGCTTGTCCTCTGCTATTACATGAATACAAGTACTGATTTTGGATCCATAGAGCATCTTGGAATAAATTAAGGCGAGCGTGTCTTTGATATCTATGCTACTTTACTGCAAGTTATAAAAAAATCCCGCATACGGATGTATACGGGATTTGACCTAGGACAGGAAGTCTTAAATTAAGCAGGTTGAGAACCAAGGGAAGAGGACTATGAGCCAGAATACTAACAAGTATCCTATAAAGAATGGGATCTCGCCTCTAGCAATTTGCCCCATGGAAAGCTTAGATACAGACGATGCGGCAAAGAGGTTAACGGCAACAGGAGGTGTCATGGTACCAATTACGTTTGAAATGG
>CAVJLP010000046.1:0-15794 GCA_963650525.1 Firmicutes bacterium CAG:534 | reverse complement strand
AGGCGCGTTTAACGCGCCTTTGTTGCAGACGCAACATACTCCACAGCTATAAATATCAAAGCAAAAATTCCAGCTGTTTTTTCATGATAGCTCTCTTCATTAACAATCCCGTAAGCATTTAACATTTTTATACAAGATCTGCACTTAAAATAAGCATATTTGAGCTTTTATTGCAGTAAGAATATAATTAATACTGTTATACGCCCCAAAAAGGATCAGATTATTTCGGAGTATTTTATGGATCCGTTTAACGCCGGCTGGCTGTCCATACTACCGCCTATTATTGCAGTGGTATTAGCCCTAGCAACCAAGGAAGTGTTTTCTTCCTTATTAATTGGCATTCTAACCGGTACTGCTATCTACACTGTAGGTATCGGTGGCGAAGGCTCTGCAATCGTAGGTACTGTTGAAAATGCCTTTAAAATTGCAGGAGAACGCTTTGACCTTACCATCATACTTTTCTGCTCACTGCTAGGCTCTCTTGTTTATGTGATCTCACTTGCAGGTGCCACCAAAGCCTATGGCAAATGGGCATCATCACATATCTCAGGTCGACGTGGCGCAATGCTCTCAACCTCTGTTTTAGGAGCATTCATCTTTATTGACGATTACTTTAACTGCCTGACTGTCGGTACGGTAATGCGTCCTATCACTGATAATTTTAAGATCTCACGTGAAAAGCTTGCATATATTATCGATGCAACCGCAGCTCCTATATGCATTATCGCCCCTATATCATCATGGGCAGCTGCTGTTGGTTCAAATCTTAAGGATACTAAAGCCTTTGACTCTGAGATGGAAGCCTTTGTGGCCACCATTCCTTGGAATTTCTATGCGTTACTTTGCATTAGCTTGGTGCTGATTTTATCCTTCTGCCAGCTTGACTTCGGACCTATGCTCAAAGCCGAAAAACGTGCAGCCATCAACGGATCCAAAAACGATAATATTGATGATGATCTAAAGAGCGCGGACAATATTCCAAGCCATGCTAACGGCACTATGTGGGATATGATTGTTCCCATTATTGCCTTGATCATCTTCTCAACTTTGGCCCTGCTCTATGTTGGCGGATATTGGGGATCAGATGAGGCCTATCACACAATTGCTGCCGCCTTTGGTAATACCTCTGCAGGTCCTGCACTGGATATGGGAGTGTTCGGAGCCTTAATTGTAGCCTTTATCATGTTTGTCGGGCGTCGCCTCATGAGCCTTAAGGTTTTCATGGATGGCGTGCTACGCGGTGTCCAGACCATGATCCCTGCCTGCATGATCTTAACTCTTGCTTGGGCAATTTCAGGCGTGTGCCGTGATTTGTTACAGACTCAGGTATTTATCGCAGACCTTGTACAAAATGATACCGGAGTACTGTCATCTATTTTACCTGCAGTTATTTTTGTAATTGCAAGTTTCTTATCCTTCTCAACCGGCACCGCATGGGGAACCTTTGGTATCCTAATTCCGATTGTGGTCACAGTTGCAGAAGCAGTTGATCCTAATTCAGCTCAGCTAGTTGTAATTACCTTATCTGCAACATTAGCAGGATCCGTATTTGGCGATCACTGCTCACCTATTTCTGATACAACCATCCTGTCATCAGCAGGTGCCGGCTGTGTTCATATCGAACATGTGTATACTCAGATTCCATACGCCGTGTTGGTTGCAATCTGTGCATTCTTTGGATACATAGTTGCAGGTCTTACCTACAGTCTCCCACTGTCACTAGGAACTGCCTTTGTGATCTTAATTGTTGCTGTTCTCATCATGCACAGACGTAGCAAGTCTCTAGCGCAAAAAGTAGCATAGCTTTTTTTTCCTGTATTAATTTTAGAAGGGGGATGAAATTCCCCCTTTTTCATTTCATCAAGGCCTATCTGCCACTTATCCATTGAACTTAGTTAGAGTAAAATTAACGAGGTTTAATAAGTGAGTCACAAATGCGTTTTAAAGCTGTTTTATTTGATCTTGACGGAACCTTGTTTGATACAGCTCCGGATATCATTGCATGCTGTAACCGTACCCTTTATGCCTTTGGTTTTAAAGCTCTCAGTGATGAAAGATTAAGACCACAGGTCGGAAAAGGAATGAGAGCCATGTTAAGGCAAGCCTTGCCATCTGAAAGATGGCGTGAGGCCGAGGCTAACAGCCCGATGTATAACTTTTTTTCAAGAAGCTATACCGAAAACTGCGCCGATTTAACCCATCCCTTTGACGGAATGGAGCAGCTTATAACAAGCCTGCACGAACTAAATATCCACCTTGGAGTCATATCGAACAAATATCAGAATATGATCAGTGCACTTTTTAACAACTTTCCCTTCACAAGAGAGTTTGAAGTAGTATTAGGCGGAGATAGTTGCACTCACTCAAAGCCGCATCCAGAGCCTATTCTTACAGCTTTGAGAACACTTAATATTATGCCCGCAGATGCACTTTATGTGGGTGATGCAATGACAGATGTGGAAGCAGCCAAAAATGCAGGATGCCACTCATGTGCGGTAAAATGGGGCTATGCACAGTATGAAGGACTTGATATTGCAAAGTTTGGAGCCGACTTTATTGCAAAGGCTCCTCAAGATATACTGACAGAAATAACCAAATAAAAACTACAACCATGAAAGCAACCAAACTTGCACTTGCGCTAGGCGCAACCTTTTTTACACTCTCGTCAAATGCGGCCACTGTTTATGACAAAAATGGCTCAACTCTGGATATTTACGGAAAAACCGAAGCCGTCTTTATAAATTCAGCAGCAAGCAGATCCGGATCTGCCCATTCAAGCTATAACGGTGAAAAATCAACGGCGGATAATACCATTGCCTCAATCGTACGTTTTGGTATGGCTGGGAGCACAAAAATTAACGATCACGCCTATGCTATCGGCGTTTTTGAATGGGAAACTCCGATCGGAGATGGCAGTGAAAGCAAAGCTCTGCGCGGTCGCTATCAATATGTGGGGATCAATGCCCAATCCTACGGTACCATAACTGCAGGACGCGGAGACAGCGCCTATACTGCAGTTGCAGCTACCACTGATATATTTGATTATCTTGATCACAAAAGCAACGACTACTGGATGATGGGTGATACAAAGTCAGGTCAGATAATGTACTCCCTATCTGCCATGGGCTGGGATGTAAGAGTATCTGCTCAGCTTGCTGAGGACAACGTAGGAAACCTCTTTAATGTTGATTCGGGATTTGCCTTCTCTGTTGCCACCAGATTACAAAACGGTATCAGCTTTGCCTATGGCGCAAGCTACACTGATTTTAGCTATGAAGGTGACAGTAGCTCTCAGGAGAAATTCTTTGGAGAAATGTACGCTAGAGCCGACAGGATAGATGCCGACGCAACGGAGTATGGCAAACTTCACCACCCAAGCTACAAGGTAAATAAGGGCATTGCCATATCCTACGGAACCTTAGGCCATGGATTCTATACTGCAGCCTTATTTAATGTAACCCGCTATAAGGGATTGCCACATCATATCTATGATTATGAGCTTGTGGCCTCCTATGGCTTTGACAACGGGATCAATATCAAGGGTGGCTGGTCATGTCAGCAATTTCGTTCAAGCGATCTCATAGAGGATCTGACGCTAGGAATATCCTACAGTCCCGCGCCATCATTTAAGCTCTATGCCGAAACTCAGATTGATATCAGCTCACACCCAGATGAGCTTTATCCTGAGTATTACATAAGTGAGAAGGCCCTAGGTCAGAATCGCTTTGTAATTGGTGCTGCTTACTATTTCTGAGCTAAGAGAAAAACAGTATAATTATCATTATGTGTGACAAATTTTCTGCCACCTAAATTTTTTACAGGAGAATGCCGGACACAGTCCGTGCTTTAGGAAAACAGATGAGCATTTTCAATAAAATAAAAGCAGGTCTTGTTTTAGTCGCTGCCTTCTTTGCAACCTCAGCTATGGCCGAGAGCGGTTTTAAGGTTCCTCTTCATTACAACCTCGAGCTAGTCGATGGCCTTGATAGTTTTGAAACCTACAGCAGATTCTCCCGTACCCTATCACTAACTCCTGGTCGCCATCAGATTGTAGTAAGCTTTAAGGATACTTTCACTAGCTCAGGCGATACCCGTCTGGTTCAGTCTGCAAGCCCTATCGTGATCGACATCATGAACCTAAAGCAAAATCAAACTATGACCTTTGAGTATGCGCTTCCGACCTCCGTATCTCAGGCTGAAACCTATGCCCGTACCCAGAAGATCACTCTGATTGACACCGACGGCAACCGTATTAACAAAGCTGATGCCTCATACTTCATTATGACCTCAGAAAACGGTTTTGTAATGGGTCGCGACTATCGTCAGGAGCTTATGAGCCTTGATCGCCTCTATGCACCTGCATATGTTGAAGGCTCAAAGCGCGGTATCGGTATGACCTCCTATGGCGCTCCTACTATTGAAGCTACCAACAACCGTTTTGATACCTCAGCACAGACCATGTCCTTAGATGATCCTGGTACCTCTGTAGCACAGGAAAGCGCTATGTCTACCTCCTCTAAGAAGGGTAAGGCTACAGGTGGCGTAAGCTTCAATCAGCTAGTTAAACAGTATAATCAGGCAGACGATGCCACCAAGCTTAAGTTTGTTAAATATGTGATGGCAAACTAAGAGCCATCTTAAAAAACGCGGCTTAATGCCGCGTTTTTTTTCTACGCTTTCAAGAAATTAATTGGCACTACCCACACTCCATCATCGCGAAGCTTGGGATCAAATTCAGTCACATTGATCACCATGCAGAAGGACGGTTCTCCCAAAGCCTTGGTATCAAGCTTCTGCTTGAGCTTAAGCAGATCTTGAGCTTTGCACTCAAGATCATACTTAGAGCCATAAAGAAAGTTTATCAATCCATAGGCTCCGTCATCACGCACAATCACCGCATCACATTTCAATCCGGTATCATCTGCATAATGATAAACCTTGGCACCAATGGCATCTGCATAGACCTTCAGATCGCGTACGCAGGTATTCTTATGCAAAAGATCATAATACTCTCCGCTATCCATCAGCTTGTCAAAGGAAATTCTAAGACTTGAGCCTATCAAGGAGGGATCTGCAAGATAATTTAAGCTATATGATGATACACGAGCGTTTGTCTTGATCTTTGGTTTCCAAGGATCAAGCTTATCTATGACATAAGTCTGCTCTAATGCCTTAAGATACGAAGAAATATCAGATTCTGTTAGGGTATTTTTGCGTCCTAGGTTTTTTATAAGTACAGACACTCCAGCATGAGTTCCTATATGCATGCAGTAGGCTTTTAGAACAGCTCTCAACTCCTCAAAATCACATTTTTTGCGATGCATAAATTGAAACTCATAGGTGCAAAGATCTTTTAATACATAATCCCTTGCTGCCCTGCTGCCATAATCCATTGAATAGTAAATTTTGCGACAATAAGACTCATCAAAGCCTCCGCGCAACATTGCCGTTGCAAGCTTTTCGATGTGATAAGAATTTAATTCCTCTTCCTGTGCATCAAGATAATCGTTAAAGCTTTCTAAATTGTCACAATCCTCATCGCTACAGTCATGATCATTTAAATCCTGAGATTCAATAAGAGGACAGTCAAAATCAAAATCCTTAGATAAGAATGAATCTAAGCTTATCCATCCAAGAGAATCACCACTTTCCCATAAACTACTTGGTCTTAAGCGAATGAGGGCTACATCATTGTCTGAATCTGCAAGATTTTTAAGCTCTCTACAGGAAATTGAAATGCTTACAAGGAATTGTCCCCTGATTTTATCCTGCATACTCTGTAGGGAAATGCGCTTTATGATTTTAGGCAAGTATTCGCAGTGAGTTACCTGATATTTATCCATTTCCTCAAAAAGCTCTTGCGGACAGTTTTCTAAATCTCTTTTTATTTCATCAAATTCTCTGTGATGCTGTTTTGTAAAACTCAGATCATAATGATAATGACCCAGACTGGCATAGTGACACTCAGAAGACTTATCAGCTCCTCTTATACCGTAGACAACTACTACGTTATATCTATCTCTTAAATCTGCAATTTTTGATGAAAGTAGACGGACATGCGGATTATGATATGTTCCTTTCATAAGACAACCTGAACAAACACTGAGTAAATTTTTCTTTTGCTATTATGGTACTTAATTAAAAGATTAAATTTCATTATAGTTCATCACCGTTGTAAATTTTGATACACATCACATTTGATATTAAAGCGAAATTTTTATTATTTCAGTTGCAAAGAAAATAAAAAGATATATACTAATCAGTAATTATTACTATTAAGAAAAAGGAGATTTCTTATGCCTACATTTACATGCAAAGTCTGTGGTTACACCACAGTAGCTGATGAAGCACCTGCTATCTGCCCGATGTGCAAAAAGGAAAACGTTTTTGAAAGTGACGAACCTGTTGCTCAGACTCCTACCAGCAAGTATGCCGGCACCAAGTCAGAAAAAAACCTGCAGGAGGCTTTTGCAGGTGAATCTCAAGCCCGTAACAAGTACACCTATTTTGCATCCGTTGCAAAGAAAGAAGGCTATGAGCAGATCGCCGAGCTTTTCTTAAAGACTGCTCAGAATGAAAAAGAGCACGCCAAGATGTGGTTTAAGGAGCTAGGTGGGATCGGTAATACCGCAGAAAATCTCGAAGCTGCTGCAGGCGGTGAAAACTTTGAGTGGACCGACATGTACGAACGTATGGCAAAAGAGGCTGAGGAAGAGGGCTTCCCCGAGCTTGCAGCCAAGTTCCGCGGTGTCGGTGCAATTGAGAAGAAGCATGAAGAGCGCTATCGTGCCCTACTTAACAACGTCAAGACCAAGCAGGTATTTGAAAAATCCGAGGTCAAGGTATGGGAGTGTCGCAACTGCGGTCACATTGTAGTAGGCACCAAGGCACCTGAAGTCTGCCCTATCTGCAACCATCCTCAGAGCTATTTTGAAGTACACGCAGAAAATTATTAATTAGCACTTTTTCAAATGCCGGGCACTTTCCCGGCATTTTTCTTTGGCAAACAATAAGTTATCTGCTGCTGATACTTCCAATTACTTCACTTACAGCACTCATTGCACTCTTCATATCAAGCGTGCTGTCAGTGCCTCCATAGAACACCGCAAGTGGATATTTATCCACAAGATTTGTGCCACCAACTAGCTGCAGATCCCTTACCTCCTGTGACCTTTCCTTTATTTTCAATACCCCGTGCATCCAGGTATTACCGCGCCTGTCAGTTCCTAGGATCTTAGCTTGCATATCCTGCAAATCATCACCGTAGTACCTAAGCTTGTCTGCAGTACGTTTTTTTATCTTTGCGATCCCTTTTTTAAGATCAAAGGACTCTATAAGACGTGCGTACACGCCCTTTCCTAGAAGAAAACGCACATAGCTTCCATCTATTCCTACCTGAGATAAGGCGATAAATTGCGTGGGCAAATGCGACTTTTGCTTACGGTATTGTCTTAATTCGTCACAAGGGATTGAGGCTACATGGATCTTAAGTGATTTGCCTGAGGCCTTTTGTAAATAACCTAGGAAGAAGGCATCGCGTTCATTAGATCCTTCAAGCACACAAAAGTTATCAGGCAGTTCTGCTTTAAAACGGACTTTTTCTGTGTCAAAGCCTACACTTTGAGCATATGCAGGAAATGTGGCAAGTAGCGCTATACCTAAGAGCAAGACAGAAGTTAGTATTTTCATATTCAAGATGCAAGCACACTTCGCTCTGATGCTTAAAAGATAGCAAAGGCCAATATCCTGTCCATGCAAAACACAGACAGGATCTCAATTACTCATCAATACTGATACTGCGTAGCTCTTTAAAGTAGCTTGGGAAGGTTTTACTTACACAATCAGGATCGTTGATAATCACATCTCTGTCAAAGGCAGTAAGTGACATGCACATTGCCATA
The DNA here is from genome assembly GCA_963650525.1 of Firmicutes bacterium CAG:534. Taxonomy (GTDB): domain Bacteria; phylum Pseudomonadota; class Gammaproteobacteria; order Enterobacterales; family Succinivibrionaceae; genus Succinivibrio. Next base: position 7,893 of record CAVJLP010000046.1, on the reverse strand, counting down.
CGGTGATCATTGTAGGTATTGAAGATCGGAAGCTCATCATTACGCTCTGAGCAATCAACACTGATAAAATCAGCACCAGTCTCAACCTTAACGCCAAGTTTGCGCATTTCAGTTGCCATAGCCTCGATGCGATCAGTTTCCTTTACTCTCCAGGAGCCAATATTGGTAATAGTTACCGGAGAGTCCGTATACAAGGCCAGTGGAACTAAAGTCATGGCAGCATCCGGCATGGCATTCATATCAACTTCAATGCCATGCAACACATCTGCCTTGGAAATAGTGACGGAATGCTCATCACGCGTAACCTTAGCTCCCATACGCTCAAGAATATTCAAAAAGGCGGCATCGCCCTGAGTTGAATTCTTTCCAAGGCCATAGATCTCAACCTTGCCGGCAATGGCAGCGGCTGCGGCAAAATAAGAGGCTCCGGTGGCATCACCTTCAATCATGAAGGAATCAGGTGACACATAATGAGCTGTAGCATCAACGACAAACTCGCTATAGCCGCGACGCTTCACTGTCACACCGAAGGACTGCATAAGAGCAACAGTTAAATCCACGTAAGGTTTAGAAATAAGATCTCCTGAAATGCGGATCTTAAGACCTCCGCACAGGGGGGCTGCCATGAGCAACGCTGTAATAAACTGCGATGACAACGAGCCATCTATTTCAAGCTCATGCGAAGTAACCTGACCACCACGAACTAGAATGGGAGGAAAGCCTGAATTATTCAAATAATCAACATGAATACCTACACTCTTTAAAGCCTCACACAATGGACCTATTGGACGCTCCATCATTCTAGGCTCACCAGTTAAGGTAAATACGCCTTTTGAAAAAGCCAGAGCGGCACACAAGGGACGCATGGCAGTACCGGCATTACCTAAATCCAGCGTAATTGAATTTAGACCGATATCAAAGGCATGTGCAATACCAGTAACCTCACAGGCAGAGCCTCGCTGTGCAAGCTTTACGCCCAAGGCCTTTAAGGCCTCAAGCATACGTGCAGTATCATCTGACTTTAACAGATTTAAAAGCTCAGTATTGCCCTCAGATAAGGCTGCAAGCAACAGAGCTCGATTGGATAAGCTTTTAGAGCCAGGCAGAGTCACACGGCCCTGCACTGATTTAATTTTGGATAGCTTCAGGCTGTTCAATTTCAATTCCTTTTACTTTAGGAGCTTCTCAAGCTCGGAGAATAATCTGTCATTATCAGAGGCAGTACCGATGGTTATACGCAGAATATCACGTAACTCATATCCAAGTAAGGGGCGAACTATAACACCAGCCTTTAAAAGCTCCTTGGCAATTAGCTGAGCATCGTGAGGTGCAAAGTCAATAGCAACAAAATTTGCTTTTGAATCAATGCACTTTAAATTATGCTTTTTACTAAATTCAATAAAGCGTGCTCGCTCCTTGGTATTATTATCAACCACCTTCTTGATAAATTCCTGATCATCTAAGGCTGCAATGGCCGCTGCCAATGCAACAGAATTGACATTAAACGGAGCACGCAGAGTATTCATCAATGCAGCAATCTTTGGATTTGAAACCATATATCCTATACGCAACCCTGCAAGACCATATGCCTTAGAGAAGGTTCTGGATACGACTAAGTTTTCAAACTCATCTACCCATTTAGCACTATCCTCATAGGTAGGATCGCCTTCATTAAACTCGTTATAGGCCTCATCAATTACGACCAAAGTGGTCTTAGGAACCTTGGCTACAAACTCACGCATAGCCTTAGAGCTTACGGCAGTGCCAATGGGGTTTGACGGATTAGCAAATGCAACAATCCGGGTATTTTCATCAATAGCTGCCAGAACATCATCAAGATCTACATTCCAGTTCTTAAGTGGAACAATCTTGGTCTGAGCACCGTTTACAGTAGCCTCCATGGAATAGACAACGAAGGAATACTGAGGCAATACCACGTTAACGCGATCGTTTACAAAGGCCTGGAAAAGCAGATTGATAAGCTCATTTGAACCTGCACCTAAAGTTAGCATCTCACTTTTATATCCAAATTTAGAGCAAAGCTTTTGCTTTAGGTAAAAGCCATTTGAATCAGGATAAAGGTTGCACCCCTTAACAGCCTCAATGGCAGCCTTCTGAGCAAGAGGACTCATTCCGAAAGGATTTTCATTGGATGCAAGCTTGATAACATCATCAAGCCCTAGCTCGCGCTTTACCTCCTCAATAGGCTTTCCGGCCTGATAAGGTTTGATACGAGTTAATCCGCCATTAGCCAAAGATGCATAATCTGTCATTTTCTTGATCCTTATTTTTTTTGCAGGATGTTCTAATATTCATTACTCTGCTAATTGTAAGCACTGCGCAGTAATTGAACAAGGCAGAATGTTAATTTTGGAATGTGGATCTTTGTTGTGCAGTAAGGTAGCACAAGTTTTCTTACAAAGTTTACTCAGCAGAAACTGCTCTGATAAAAAAAACCGGCATTAAGCCGGCTTTTTAAATCATAAAAATAAAAGCTGATTAAGCACGAACCTCATTTGAGGACTCATCAAAATCATGATCAAGACCGGTAATCTGAGGCTTATTTTGCTTCCAGTAAGGAGAGAGTGCACGCAGATGCTCGATAATACCGGGCAAAACCTCCAAGCACTTATCAATATCAGCATCGGTATTAAAGCGGGATAAAGAGAAGCGGATGGTACCGTGAGCTGCCGAGAAAGGCACGCCCATAGCACGCATAACGTGTGAAGGCTCTAAGGATTCAGATGAGCAGGCAGAGCCTGAGGATGCTGCGATACCGTACTCGTTTAAAAGCAACAAAATTGCCTCGCCCTCAACAAACTTGAAAGCAACATTTAAGGTATTTGCGGTACGATTCTCAATATCACCAGTAACAAAGCATTCAGGAATGCTCTTTAAAATGCCTTCTTGTAATCTGTCACGCATGGCTTTAATACGTGAATTAACCTCGCCTAGATGCTTCTTAGCAAGCTCACAGGCAACACCTAATCCTACAATATACGGTACATTCTCAGTTCCGGCACGGCGTCCACGCTCCTGATGTCCGCCCTTCATGAAAGGCACAAAGCGGGTACCACGACGCAGGTAAAGAACACCTATACCCTTAGGGGCATGGATCTTGTGACCTGAGAAGGAAAGCATATTAATATCAGTTTCCTTAAGATTGATATCAACCTTAGAAACAGCTTGCACGGCATCGGTATGGAACATAACTCCATGCTCATGAGCAATACGGGCAAGATCTGGGACAGGATAGATATTACCAGTCTCATTGTTAGCCCACATAATAGATGCTAGAGCAGTACGCTCATTTAGAAGGGACTTGAACTCCTCAAGATCAAGATCACCCTTTTTATTTACCTGCAGGTAGTGAACCTTAACACCATGATTTTCAAGGAAGGCGCAAGTCTGCATAATTGCAGGATGCTCAACATCGGTGGTGATGATCTCATCCTTACCTTTTTGTGACCACAATGATGACCACAAGGCGGTATTATCAGACTCAGAGGCACAGGAGGTAAAAATGATTTCATCTGGATATTCAGCACCTAAAAGATCAGCAACCTGCTCACGGGCCTTGGCAATAGCCTTATCTACCGGCAAGCCAAATCCGTGCTGTGAGGAAGCATTGCCGTAATAGGTGGTAAGGTAAGGCATCATAGCCTCAATTACCAAAGGATCGATCTGAGTTGTTGAATTGTTATCAAGGTAGATGCCAGAGCCAGTACCTAAGTTGTATACGTCCATGAGATCTCCTTATCTTGCAATAGCCTTGATTTGACGGCCAGTACCTTCAGTTAGGCGCTTTTCAATAAAGTCTAAGGTCATAGTCTTCATCATGCCCTTTGAAGCTACACCTGTAAGCTTTACGCACACATCAGTGCCTTCAATGGCATCAAGTTCAACACCTGAGCCATCAGGCTGCAATCCTTCATTAACCTCTGCAAGAATTTCCTTAACTTCCTTGTAGATAGGAGAGCTTTCAGTCTTCTGATCGATAGTTGACTGGATTTTGGAGACTGCAGCTGAAGTAGTGGTAACAATCTTGGCCTCAATAGGAGCAGGTACACTCCCAGGACGTGCTACACCACACTTTTCAAGATCAACCCAGACTTCATCGATGATCTCTTCAATGCGCATACGGCAGGAGCCACAGCCACCGCCTGCTTTGGTATAGTTGGTAACCTCTTCAACAGTGGTCAGATGGTTCTCCCACACGGCCTTTTTAATCTTGTTGATGCCGACACCAAAGCAGTGGCAAATAAGCTCACCATCATCATGAGACTGCTCGTAGGTTTTACCATGATAATTTGCAATAGCGGCATCCAAAGCCTCACGTCCCATCACGGAGCAATGCATCTTCTCAGGAGGAAGTCCACCTAGGAAATCAACGATCTCCTGATTGGTGATCTTCTCTGCTTCCTTTAAGGTCTTGCCCTTAAGCATTTCAGTTAGTGCAGAGGAGGAGGCAATAGCACTACCACAGCCATAGGTTTGGAAAGCGGCATCCTCAATTACTTCAGTTTGAGGATTAATTTTTAGCATCAAACGTAAGGCATCACCACAGATAATAGAGCCAACGTCACCGACGCCATTAGCATCCTCGATAACACGCGCATTGCGTGGGTGAAGGAAATGATCTTTAACCTTATCAGAATAATTCCACATTTCTAAGTCCTTTTTTTATGTGTTCCGATGTGTCGGACAAGCCTTTTTTAGGCTTACTTCTTCTGAATACGGCTTTTGGGACCGAACAAGATTTTCAATCCGCCAAAGCCCAGGCCGTATTTCCCAGAAACCGCACGCTATTTTACTTGAAAAATAGGACAGTAGGCACGTAAGAGAGATTTTTCACCGCATTTGCATTAAAAATGGGTACCAAGACTAGATAGTTCAAGACCGCAGACAAAGCTGCGGTCTAAAAGTTATCGCTAAAATTTAAGCAAAGAAAACGCCCTAAACGGCTTAAGAGTGAATTCCTCTTACCTCATAGCCAGCATCCTCAATTGCCTTTTTGAAGGTTTCATCAGCAATATCACCTTCAAAACTCACCTCAGCAAGCTTACGCTCAAGGGATACCTCAACTAAGTCCACTCCCTCTATTGCCTGCAGAGCATTAGTTACAGCCTTGACACAATGTTTGCAACTCATACCCTCAACACTAATTACCTTATGATTCATCTTGCTTACAACCTTATCTTTAATTTCGTCAATCTTAACTCTAGTAAGTCTTAGCGCATTGAGCCCTACACATACTGATGATAGCGACATCATGATAGCACCTGCAATAGGCGTCATATACCAACCAAACGAGGATAAGGCACCTGCGGCTACTGGAATAAAGATAATGTTATAGATAAAGGCCCAGAAAAGATTTTGTTTAATCACCATCATCGTGCTACGTGAAAGCTTAGCTGCGGAGACGGCATCGATTAAATTGCCACGCAGTAGTACTACATCGCAAGAAGATACGGCAATATCAGAGGTACCCGCAAGGCCAATACCAATATCTGCTGTTGCCAAGGCTACAGAATCATTAATGCCATCACCGATCATCACGACACTATGGCCCTGCTCTTGCAAATTTTTAATGATATCAGCCTTATCCTTAGGATATAAACCTGCCTTATAGTTTTCAATACCAAGATCTGCTGCAACTGCATGGGCAACCTTGTCGGTATCACCTGTTAGCATCAAGGTATGAATACCCATTTCTTTAAGCGAGTCGATAGTAGCCTTAGATGAAGGCTTAAGCTCATCAGCAACTGTTAAAATGGCCTGTACTGCATCATCATAAATTACATAGAGCACGGCAGAACCAGCACTTTCATGCACTGAAGCTAGAGCATCAAGGTTATCCTCAAGGAAAACCTTTTCACTTTCCACCATGCGACGATTACCGATAGCACAACGCTTGCTGTTAATAATTCCTTCAATGCCTTCACCTTCACGCAAGACAAAGTCACTAACATCAAAGACCTTAGCATCGCAAAACTTACGTAAAACAGCCAAAGCTAGAGGATGGTTACTCTTACGTTCAAGGGAAGCTGCAATAGCTTGAACCTCGTTATTATCAGCATCTTTTTTATAATCTACCGCGGTCACCGTCATATTGCCGGAGGTCAAGGTGCCAGTTTTATCAAAAACAAACACTGAGGCCTTGCGCAAAGTCTCAACAACCTCGGGAGATTTAAATAAAATACCGGCTTTAGCTGCACGACCAGTGCCTGCAACTATTGCCAAAGGTGTAGCAAGTCCTAAGGCGCAAGGGCAGGATACCACCAATACCGATACAGCAAAATTTAGCGCAACGGCAAACTCTGCTCCTAAGATAAAATGCCAGATCACAAAGGTAGCGATCGCAATTAGGATCACCACCGGCACAAAGATACCTGCGATAAAATCGGCAACACGAGCAATGGGTGCTTTTTTAGAGGTTACATCATCAACTAAGGCAATAATTTTAGATAAGGTCGTCTCGCCACCTACAGCCAAAGCCTTAACCTCAAGTGCGCCCTGAGTTAATACAGTAGATGAGATAACCTTAGCACCTATCCCCTTTTTAACAGGTCTGCTCTCACCAGTGATTGAGCTTTCATCACAAAAGCCAGAGCCAAGCACTACCTCACCATCAACACCTATCTGATCGCCTGCCTTGATCACTAGGATGTCATTTACCGCTACCTCATTTAAGGGGATTTGCTCCTCACCATTTTCTCTCTTGCGCGTTACAAATTTAGGAGCTAAATCATAGAGCATCATGACGGCATCAGAGGTACGTACCTTAGTGCGCTCCTCAAAATATTTACCTATGGCCACAAAGGTTAAGATAGCAGCTACTGTATCAAAATATAGAGGGATCCCCTCTCCTGCGGAAAATAGCGCTCCATTTGGAACTAGGCTTAAGCTGTAAATAGAATAGCCAAAGCACACAAGCGATCCTAGGGACACAAGGGAGTCCATATTAAAACCGCCATGACAGAGTGCACGCGAGGCTGAGATATAATATTTACGCTGTAGCACCATCACAGCAAGTGCCATCAATAGCTGTACGACACCGCTTATAAAGACATCATCAATGATTATGAGATTAAACACCGGTCCCATAGCGATACAAACTAACAGCAACAGCAATAAAAAGCTTAAGCTTAGCTGTAGTTTTTGACGCTTGGCCTCGGTATCACTAGTGCGCCTAACCGCAGTTTGCTTTGAGGATATTGATGCCCCATAGCCTGCATCCACCACGGCCTTAATAATATCCTCATCACTTACTACAGAGCTATCGCATAGCAACGACATGCGATTTTTAAGTAGCATCACGTTCACATCATGAACGCCAGATAACTTTTTGACACTGCGTTCAATTCTAGCAGCGCATGCTGCGCAGGACATGCCTTGAATTTCAAAGATCTTCTTTTCCATATCTTTCTGAAACTGGACTTTATAAAAATTACCTTACATATGTTTAAAGTAGCCATATGCTAACTTTAGTAATCGTACGCTAACTTAAAAATAAATGCTAGTTTCATCACACTTTTAAGCCTAAAAATAAAGGGATCAATATGATCCCTCAAAAATAATCGGAATTTACTAAGCATTAGCAGGCTTATATTCCTTGTTTTTAACAAAGCCAAGTGAGCGCATTGCATTTAATACTGCCAAAATTAGCACGCCTACATCACCAAAGATAGCAAGCCAAATATTAGCAATACCTAAGGCACCTAAAATTAAAATTCCAAGCTTAACTGCAACTGAGAACCAAAGATTTTGCATAGCAAGAGTATAGGTCTTACGTGAGAGCTTAATTGCACGAGGGATCTTAGTTAAATCATCGGTCATAATCACGGCATCGGCAGCTTCAACTGCAGCCTGCGAGCCAAATTGTCCCATGGC
>CAVJLP010000045.1:0-15809 GCA_963650525.1 Firmicutes bacterium CAG:534 | reverse complement strand
GTCCGCACCTTTAAAAAAGGGCATAAATTTGCTAAAATAGAATGTTAGCAACTCAGCGGCCTAGGCCCTGATATACGCAGTAATAGTTACCCACCTCTTAAATGAGGTGAATGTTTTAGTTAAACAAGGTTTCAAAAAAATGAAGTTAGCTCAAGAAGTCCGCGCCGGCAACGTCATTATGGTCGACGGCAATCCTATGGTCGTTCAGAAGGCTGAGTACAGCAAGTCCGGCCGTAACGCCGCTGTTGTTAAGATGAAGCTCAAGTCTCTACTTTCTAACGCAGGTACCGAAAAGGTTTACCGTGCTGATGATCGTCTTGATGATGTTGTTCTCGAGCACAAGGACTGCACCTATTCTTATCTGAATGATCCTTTCTATGTATTCATGGATGAGGAATACAATCAGTACGACGTCGATAAGGAAAACATGGGCGACGTTCTCAACTACTTGATCGACGGCATGGAAGATGTCTGTCAGGTTACTTTCTACAATGGCAAGGCAATCTCTGTTGAGCTTCCTATCAGCATTGTTCGTGAAGTTGAGTACACTGAGCCTGCAGTACGCGGTGATACCTCTGGTAAGGTTACCAAGCCTGCACGTCTAGCTGGTACTGGCTACGAGTTATCCGTTCCTGATTTCGTTAAGACTGGTGACAAGATCGAAATCGACACCCGTACCAACGAGTTCAAGAAGCGCGTCTAATATATATAGATAGCACTTTAGAAAAGCCGCGTTGCCCCAAGCGACGCGGTTTTTTTTTATTTAGACCAGCTCTTGCGATCAAAATCAGTTTTTTTTACGCAAGATCTAAGCCTGTCTTTTGCTAAAATTGCGTGTCAAATGTTGTCAGGAAAGATGTTGAATCCCTAGGGATCGACTGTGGGATAAATGAGTATAAAATAAATATACTTTTTATACTGTTAAAACAGGCCTATTTTTCAACCAAGAGTACACGGTTTATAGAATAGATCCCTAAAGAAAGATTACAGGTTAATATACTGATAAATAAAGAAAAAAATAAGTTTTCGACAGCATTGCTCGTACTAATAAAAAAGATAGTAAAAGAATATATAAAGAAATAGATATTTATTCTCTTATCTTATTTAAACTCAAACTTTCCCTGCAAAATTTGGGAAACTCAACTTAGAACAAAACGCGGATTGAAATGAACCAGTTCAGAGAATTTGACGTGATTGTGATCGGAGCAGGCCATGCAGGTATTGAAGCTGCTGCTGCCTCTGCCAGAATGAAATGCAAGACATTGCTCTTAACTCACAATCTTGAGACTGTAGGCGAGATGTCCTGTAACCCAGCATTTGGTGGTATAGGCAAGGGGCATCTGTTACGTGAAGTCGACGCTATGGGTGGTGTTTGCCCAGGAGCTATCGACAAAGCAGGTATTCAGTTCAGATGCCTAAATTCCTCCAAGGGACCTGCAGTACGTGCAACCCGTGCGCAAACTGACAGACACCTATATAAGAGGGTTATGCGTGAGACTCTGTTTGGCTATGACAATCTCACCATCTTTCAGCAACCATGTACTGGCCTTATCTATAAAGATAATGTGATCTCCGGAGTAAAAACCGCAGGTGGAGTTGAGTTTTACTGCAAGGCAGTGGTGATCTGTGCCGGTACCTTCTTAAATGGACTTATTCATATAGGTCTTGATCACTACAGTGGCGGTCGTGCAGGAGATCCTGCATCCATCGGCCTTGCTGAAAATCTAAAAGAGCTGGGGCTTAAGGTAGGACGCCTTAAGACCGGTACTCCTGCAAGAATTTTGGCTGATACCATTGATTACTCAAAAATGGTCAAGCAGATGCCTGAGTTCCCCCAGCCAGTATTTTCCTTTATGAATACCGATGCCATTCATCCTCAGCAGGTTCCTTGTTTTATTACACGTACCAACGAGAAAACTCATGACATCATTAGAAACGGCCTTGATAGATCTCCTCTGTACTCAGGTGTGATTCACAGTGTAGGTCCAAGGTACTGTCCATCAATTGAAGATAAGATTGTGCGCTATCCTGAGCGTAACTCTCATCAGATCTTCATCGAGCCTGAAGGGCTGACCTCTCCTCTGGTATATCCAAATGGTATTTCAACATCACTCCCTTTTGATGTTCAGGAAAACTTTATTCACTCAATTGAAGGTCTGGAAAATTGCGTGATCGCACGCCCTGGTTATGCAATCGAGTACGACTTCTACGATCCGCGTGAACTTAGCGTCTCCATGCAGTCAAAGATTGTTCCTGGGCTATTCCTTGCAGGTCAGATCAACGGTACTACAGGTTATGAGGAGGCAGCAGCTCAGGGACTGCTTGCAGGCATCAACGCTGCTTTATTTGTAACTGGTAAATCCCCATGGTTCCCAAGACGTGATCAGGCCTATGTGGGAGTCTTAATGGATGATCTGTGCACCCTAGGTACCAAAGAGCCTTATCGTATGTTTACCTCACGAGCTGAGCATAGACTTATTTTGCGTGAGGATAATGCCGATGAGCGCCTGACTCCTCAGGCTCGTGATTTTGGACTAATTTCTGATGAACGCTGGCAGCGCTTTGAGGAGAAACAAAATCAGATAGAGCGTGAGCGTGCCCGTCTTAAGGAGATCTCGGTTAAGCCTTCATCTGATATGGGCAAACGTATAGCTTCCATTTTAAAGGCTGATGCCATGACTCAGGAGCAGACTCTGGAGGCTCTTTTGCGTCGTCCTGAGGTGAAATATGCTACCTTGATGCAAGCGACCGAGCTTGAGCCTATTGCCACCGATCCACAGGCTGCCGAGCAGGTTGAAATTCAGGTTAAATATGAAGGCTACTTAAAGCGTGAGCTTGAGGATATTAAGAAAAATCAGAGCAATGAGAGTACTCTTTTGCCTTTGAAGTTTGATTACTCCTCTATTCCGGCTCTCTCCAAAGAGGTCGCTCAAAAACTCAATGAATATAAGCCTGAAACCATTGGCATGGCATCACGTATCTCTGGTGTAACTCCGGCCGCAATTTCAATTTTGCTGGTTCATTTAAAGAAATTAGGATTATTAGGTACTAACTGATGGTAGCCAAAACTATTCAGGCAAATTCAGCTGATATTTATCAACGTATTGTCACGCTGTGGAAGGATTCTGAGTGTACTGTTGCCCTAGATGATGATAAGGCTCAGAAACTTACCGAGCTTGTCATGTTGCTTTGTAAGTGGAATCAAGCCTTAAACCTTACCGCCATAAGAGATCCTATGGAAATGGTGGTGCTGCATATTTTAGATTCCATGAGTATTGAGCCCTATATCTTTGGCAAGAATGTAGCTGATGTTGGAACAGGACCTGGCTTTCCAGGACTCGTGCTTGCAATATTGCATCCTGAGATTCATTTTACTTTGATAGATTCTATTGCCAAAAAGATCTCTTTTGTGAAGAATGCGGTCAATACACTCAAGCTACATAACGTAGCTGCAGTTAATGAAAGATGTGAAAGTCTTTCTATAGACGAGCCTTTTGAATGCATTGTAAGTCGCGCCTTTGCTCCTTTGGAGCGAATTGTTACTTGGTGCCGCTCACTGCTTGCACCAGATGGTAAATTTGTCGCTATGAAGGGCAATTTATCTGATGAAGAGCGTGATGATCTCCCAAAGGATGCCGTGATAGAAAAAATAGCAGAGCTCACTGTTCCCGGACTTAATGCCAGAAGACAAGCTGTGATCGTAGCTTTGAATAAAGAATAATTAGGAAAAAAAGAAGATATGGTAAGAATAATAGCGATCGCCAATCAGAAGGGTGGGGTAGGAAAGACTACAACCTGTGTAAACTTGGCAGCCTCACTTGCATCAAAGGAAAAAAAGGTTCTTGTCATTGACAGTGATCCTCAGGGAAATGCGACGATGGCATCAGGTGTTAACAAGTTTGATCTTGAAAAGACCTTGTGCAATGTGTTGATAGATCAGATGGATGTGAATGAAGTTTTGATTTCAGAAACAACTGGAGCATTTCATTTAATTCCCTCAAATGAGGAGCTGACTACTGCAGAGGTAAAGCTTCTTGACTACTATGGGCGTGAGTATCGCTTGAAGAATGCCTTGAAGAACATTCGTGACAATTACGATTACATTCTGATTGACTGTCCTCCTTCATTGAATCTTTTGACCGTCAATGCAATGTGTGCCTCAGATTCAATTCTAGTTCCGCTGCAGTGTGAATATTTTGCTCTAGAAGGTCTGACGCAGCTTATTGATACCGTTGATCAGCTGGCCAATATCGTCAATCCAGATCTTAAGATTGAAGGTATATTGCGTACTATGTTTGACAATCGCAACCGTTTATCAACAGACGTGTCCAACGAGCTTAAGAATAACTTTGGCGATCTAGTCTATGAAACCATTATTCCAAGAAATGTACGCCTAGCTGAGGCGCCGAGCTTTGGCAAGCCTGCACTCTACTACGATAAGTCATCAACCGGTACTAAGGCCTATATATCCTTAGCTGATGAAATTATCAAAAGATCTGAGGCTTGAGATAGCTAACAACAAGTGGGATGTAAAGTCTGTAAAATAATCAGGCTGAAAATATCAATTAAGTAGGAATAAAGTCATGGCTTTAGGTCGCGGTTTGGGATCTCTGTTGTCTGAATCAAAAAGATCAACAGAGAGAAAAATACAGGGCATCAAGGATACGAGCGTCAAGCAGGAAAATGTTGTTGCCTCTAAAAATGCTGTGGTTGAGCTTGAAATAGAAAAATTGCATGCCTCAATCTATCAGCCGCGCAAGGACTTTGATGAGGAAGCTATTGCAGAGCTAGCTGCCTCCATAAGAGAGCATGGGCTTTTGGATCCGCTAATTGTAAAAGAATCGGCAGATGAGCCATCCTGCTATGAAATTGTCTGTGGTGAACGTCGTTACCGTGCCTGCAAGCTTGCTGGGATCACTAAAATTCCGTGCTTTATCCGTAATATGGCCCGTACGGATGCTTATGCCATTGCTCTAGTTGAGAACATGCAACGTGAGGATCTAAATCCTCTGGAGCAGGCTAGTGCCTTAGAGCAGATGCTCAACGAATGTGGCATGAACCAAGAAGAGCTTGCTAAGACCTTGGGTAAATCTCGTTCAACCGTTACCAACATTTTGCGTTTGAATAAGCTTATTCCCGAGGTCAAGGAGATGCTGAGCCTTGGCAAAATTGACCTAGGACATGCCAAGGTCTTACTAGCTCTTGAGGGGAATGTTCAGAAAAATGCAGCTGAAGTGGTGGTGAAAAAAGATCTCTCGGTACGTCAGACAGAAGAATTTGTCAAACAAGTCAAGGATCAAGACAACGATGAAGGCTCTGATGAGAAAAAGCCAATTCCCGAGAAGACCGTATTTATTAAGAATTTTGAATCCCAGATCGGTGCTAAATTTAATGGAATTAAGTTCCGTGTAGGCGGCAATGAAAACAAAGGCAAGCTTACCTTGTCGTATTCTAATGCCGGTGAATTAGCAAAGCTTAAAGAACTACTAGGGCTTTAGCGTGTTATTTCTGCCTTAAATTTTCTTTATTAGCACCGTTTTCCTGCCTTGGTTCTTCAAAATTCCCTAAAACGGTGCAAAAACTTAATTTGATAAAATCCGATAAAAAAAAGCAGCAATCTATGTTTAAACGTTCAGTAAATTTAAAAATGTATGTGTGCATCTATGCCGGAGCGATATTTATCGGCCAGCTCTTTCCTTTTTTTTCGGAAAATAAGGCATGGCTCGCATTTTTAGCTACTATGTCAGCTATTTTTGTTTTTTCTGTATCTAGTTTAGTCAGCTTCTACTGCGCCCATAGGCACGATAATTGTAAAAATACTGTAAATTCAGTGGTTTACGACGCAATTTATGGAATTGTGTTGAAATACCTAATACTTATATTTTTACTGATATTCTATTTTAAATTTATAAAAATAGCTGAATTAGTATTCATAACGGTGTTTGTATACCTGATAGTGAGTAAAAATTTTCTTGCATTCAAGCTCTATAACCGCTGATCTAGAGTGTGCACTCTTTGACAATATCTAATATTTGCCGTATTTTCGTTAGATATAACAAACTCATGACGACGTAACAATTTTGCGAATATGTTGCGTTATCGATTTAAGCTCTATAAAGCTAATAAGGTGTCGAGTCTATGTCAGAGAGCAATTCTCAAGAGTATATTTCGCATCACTTGCATTTTCTTCAGGTCGATCTGCGTGATTTTTCAATCGTCGATAGCGTTAAGCCTACCGATCAGGCTGCTTTTGAGCAGTGTTTGACCTCCCAGAGTGCGCACGAATGCATCAAAACTGTAGCAACTGAAAAATGCTATTTGTCAGATCTTGGTCATGGAACCTGCATCGGTGCAGTACCAGAGGCCAAGTCATCAAATATCTTCAATCCCTACACTGTAAATCTTGACTCCATGGGTATCACCCTGATTTTAGGTGTTATCTTCCTCGTGCTGTTCAGATATGCAGCTAAGAAGACCAAAACAGGTGTTCCTGGCAAGTTCCAGTGCTTCATTGAAATGATCTTCGGAATGGTCAAGGATATGGTCGAGGGTATCTTCAAGCGTAAGAGCAAGTTTATTGCTCCTCTCTCTTTGACTGTATTTGGCTGGATCTTCCTAATGAACCTCATGGATCTGTTGCCAATCGACCTTCTGCCGGAAACTGCCAAGGAAATGGGGATTCCGTTCCTACGTGTGGTGCCTTCAGCCGATGCCAATATTACCTTGGCTATGGCCTGCGCAGTATTCTGCTTAATCTTTGTCTTCTCATTTAAGAATATCGGTGTGCTCGGCTTCTTAAAGAGCATCACCCTTCACCCTTTCAATCACTGGGCGTTCATCCCTGTTAACTTCGTGTTAGAAGGTGTGTCACTGCTCTCTAAGCCTATTTCACTGGGCTTACGACTCTTTGGCAATATGTACGCTGGTGAGATGATTTTCATACTTATTGCTCTGCTACCTTTGTGGTGGATACAGTGGGTATTGAATGTGCCTTGGGCATTGTTCCACATCTTAATTGTGACTTTGCAGGCTTTTATTTTCATGGTTCTGACCATTGTTTATCTTTCAATGGCCAGTGAAGATGATGAATAGTTCATTGTTTTAACAAGGAGAAATGAAATGGACGCAACCATGCTTTACCTCGCTGCAGGCCTAATGATGGGTTTAGCTGCAATCGGTGGTGCTATCGGCATTGGTCTTTTGGGTGGAAAGTTTATTGAGGGTGCCGCAAGACAGCCTGATCTACTTTCACTGCTTCGTACCCAGTTCTTCATCGTCATGGGCTTGGTCGACGCTATCCCTATGATCGCTGTCGGTCTCGGTATGTACGTAATGTTCGCCGTAGCCTAATTGGCTGATAGATTTTTTTAAGCGGAGCGTTTCACTTTGGAAATCAATGCCACTTTTTTAGGACAGGCAGTAGCTTTCCTGATCTTCGCAGTCCTCTGCATGAAATATGTGTGGCCGCCTCTGATCAATGCCATTGAAAAAAGGCAGAAGGAAATAGCTGACGGTCTTTCTAATGCTGAGAAAGCAAAAAAGAACCTAGAGCTTGCTAACAACGGTGCTAAGGAAGCATTGCAGGAAGCAAGAGCTCAGGCTCAGAAGATTGTTGACGAAGCTCAGAAACAGCGTTCTGAGATTTTGGATAAGGCTGCAGCTGAGGCTGTTGCTGAGAAAGCCAAGATTTTGGAGCAGGCCAGAACTGAGATTGAAGCAGAGCGCAATCAGGCTCGTGAGGAATTGAGATCTCAGATCTCTGCCCTTGCTGTTGCCGGCGCAGCTAAGATCTTAGGTGAAAAGGTCAACGCTACTACCGATAAAGCTGCTTTAGAGCAGATTGGAAATTCTCTTTAAGATAGGATGATCAGTAATGGCTGAGAATTTAACTGTTGCCAGACCTTACGCTGAAGCTGTTTTCAGTTTGGCATCAGAAGAAAAATCCTTTAAAAAATGGGAGAAGATGCTGATGGCTATGAATGAAGCTATTAGTGATCCCTTTTTCCTAGGATTTTTAAAGAACTCGTCCAGCCCTGATGATGCTTCCAGTTACTTTAATAAGATCCTTGACGGTATCGTTGATGATTCTGGCAAGAATTTTATAAAGATTTTAGCTGCTAATTCTAGATTTGAGGTTATTCCTGAGATCTACGAAGAGTATCTAAGACTGAAAGAAAAGCATGACAAGGTGCTAAAAGTGCACCTTACTTCAGCTCGTCATTATGCTGTAGCTGATCTCGAAGTTCTTAAGAAGAAGCTTTCAGAAAAATATGACTGCACGATTGAACTTGAAAACGATATCGATCCGTCCTTAATCGGCGGAGCCGTTTTGAAGATCGGTGACAAGGTAATCGATGCAAGTGTGAAGACAAGTTTGGTTAACCTGTCTTTATCCCTCAAATAACAAGAGGATGAATAATGTCAAATAATTCATCAGCAACTGAAATTGCTGCTCTTATCAAAGATAGGATCAAGCAGTTCCAAGTTGTAACAGAGGCTAAGGATGAAGGCACTATCGTTTCACTAAACGATGGTATTGCTCGTATCCATGGTCTTGCTAATGTGATGCAGGGCGAAATGCTGGATTTCGGCAATGATCTCTATGGCCTAGCATTGAACCTTGAGCGCGATTCAGTCGGCGCCATCGTTCTTGGACCATATACTTCACTGTCTGAAGGCATGAAGGTTCACAGCACTGGTCGAATCCTGAACGTACCTGTTGGCAATGCCCTCTTAGGCCGTGTGGTTAACGCATTAGGCGAGCCTATTGATGGCAAGGGACCTGTAGCTAATGACGGTTACTATCCTGTTGAGAAGATTGCTCCTGGTGTTATTGCACGTCAGGGCGTTGATCAGCCAATTCAGACTGGTTATAAAGCTGTTGACTCCATGATCCCTATTGGTCGTGGTCAGCGTGAGTTGATCATTGGTGACCGTCAGACCGGCAAGACTGCTTTGGCTATCGATACCATTATCAACCAGAAGAAGTATGGCGTGCGCTGCATCTACGTTGCAATTGGTCAGAAGGCATCAACTATTGCCGGTGTTGTAAGAAAGCTCCAGGATATGGGCGCTTTGGACAATACCATTGTCGTAGTTGCATCTGCATCTGATACTGCTGCATTGCAGTACATTGCTCCTTATGCTGGTTGCGCTATGGGTGAGTACTTCATGGACCAAGGCGAAGATGCTTTGATCATCTATGACGATCTCTCCAAGCATGCTGTTGCTTACCGTCAGATTTCACTATTGCTCCGTCGTCCACCTGGGCGTGAAGCTTTCCCAGGCGACGTGTTCTATCTGCACTCAAGACTTTTGGAGCGTGCATCCCGTGTTAACGCCGAATATCTTGAGAAGAAGTCCTCAGGCAAGATCGTAGGTAAGACTGGCTCCTTGACCGCTCTGCCTATCATTGAGACTCAGGCAGGCGACGTGTCAGCTTTCATTCCGACCAACGTAATTTCAATTACCGATGGTCAGATCTTCTTGACTACATCTCTGTTTAACTCTGGTGTAAGACCTGCTGTTGACCCTGGTATTTCAGTGTCCCGTGTAGGTGGTTCAGCCCAGACTAAGATCATCAAGAAGCTCTCTGGTGGTATTCGTACCGCTTTGGCTCAGTACCGTGAATTGGCAGCTTTCGCTCAGTTCTCCTCAGATCTTGATGAGAGCACCAGAAAACAGCTGGATCATGGCCAGAAGGTAACTGAACTTATGAAGCAGACTCAGTATGCTCCTTTGTCAGTTGCTGAGCAGGCTCTCGTGATTTTTGCAGCCGAGCGTGGTTATTTAGAAGACGTCGACCTCAAGAAGATTGCCGCTTTCGAGTCAGGCCTCTTGGGCTTTGCCCACAGCAAATATGAGCAGTTTGTAACTGAACTTGATGCTAAGCCTGATTACAACGATGACGTAGTTAAGAAGCTTGGTGACATCATCACTGAGTTCAAGTCTACTCAGACTTACTAGGAGCTGTAATGGCCGGAGCAAAGGAAATACGCACTAAGATCGCCTCGGTGAAAAACACCCAGAAGATCACTAGTGCCATGCAGATGGTAGCTGCTTCCAAAATGCGCAGGGCTCAGGACAAAATGAGCCAGAGCCGGCCTTATTCTGAAGGTTTGTTGCGCATCATCGGACACATTGCAGCCAGCCATAGTGAGTTTAGACATCCTTATATGGTTGAAAGACCTGTAAAGAATGTCGGAATTGTGATTGTTTCTACCGACCGTGGCCTATGCGGTGGTCTTAATATAAATTTATTCCGTAAGGTAACCCAACATATTGTGGAGTTATCCAAGAAAAATATTGGCGTTAAGGCTGTCTTATTAGGTTCTAAGGCTGCTAACTACTTTCTTAAATTAAAGGGAGTTGATGTAGTAGCCTCTCATAGCGGTTTTGGTGATAATCCATCCCCCGAAAAGCTAGTTGGTGCTATTAAGGTAATGACAGATAAATTCTTAAATGGCGAGGTTGATCAGGTCATGATCTGCTTTAACCAGTTTAAGAATACCATGGTTCAGATCCCTTCAATACAGCAGTTACTTCCTCTTAAGAAAACTGATGATGAGAAGGTTGCTGCCCACCATTGGGATTATTTGTATGAGCCAGATCCTGAGGCCATTTTAGGCGTAGTTTTGGATCGTTACCTTCAGCAGATGGTCTACCAAGGCATTTTGGAGAACTTGGCATCGGAACAATCAGCTCGAATGGTTGCTATGAAAGCCGCAACTGACAACGCAGAAACGCTGATAAGTGATCTGCAGCTTGTGTATAACAAGGCTCGCCAGTCAAGCATCACGATGGAGTTAAATGACATCGTGGCTGGTGCTTCTGCGGTCTAAGGTTAATTGAGGAAATAAAAATGGCAGAAAATGACATTAACCTTTCAAAGGAAATGGCAGAAACTGCAACTGGCGCTGGTAAGAAAGGTACTGTAGTACAGATCATCGGCGCAGTGGTTGACGTGGAGTTCAAGGAAGAAGATATTCCTGAGCTTTATGATGCCCTAAAAATTGCTGCCGAGGGCGATAGAGCAGAAATCGTTCTTGAGGTTCAACAGCAGATCGGTGGTGGCGTAGTACGTTGCATCGCCATGGGTTCATCCGATGGCTTAAGCCGTGGTCTTGTTGCCGTTAATACTGGTAGCGCAATTAAGGTTCCTGTAGGTCGTGAGACTTTAGGACGTATTATGAACGTCTTAGGTCAGCCTGTAGATGAAAGAGGTCCTATTGGTGAGAAGGAAGACTGGTCAATTCACCGTGCCGCTCCTTCATACGCTGAGCAATCCTCAACTACAGAGTTGCTTGAGACTGGTATTAAGGTTATGGATCTTATCTGCCCGTTTGCTAAGGGCGGTAAGGTTGGCCTGTTCGGTGGTGCTGGTGTTGGTAAGACCGTTACCATGATGGAGCTTATTAACAACATCGCAACTGCTCACTCAGGTTTGTCAGTATTTACAGGTGTAGGTGAGCGTACTCGTGAGGGTAACGACTTCTACCATGAAATGGAAGCCTCCAAGGTTTTGGATAAGGTATCCATGGTTTATGGTCAGATGAATGAGCCTCCGGGGAACCGTTTGCGTGTTGCTTTGACTGGTTTGACGGTTGCTGAGAAGTTCCGTGACGAGGGTATGGATGTGTTGCTCTTCATCGACAACATTTACCGTTACACCTTAGCAGGTACCGAAGTTTCCGCTCTGTTGGGCCGTATGCCTTCAGCTGTGGGCTATCAGCCTACCTTAGCTGAGGAAATGGGTGCTCTGCAGGAGCGTATTACTTCTACTAAGAAGGGTTCCATTACTTCAGTTCAGGCTGTATATGTTCCTGCTGACGACTTGACCGATCCTTCACCTGCTACCACCTTCGCTCACCTAGACGCTACCATCGTGTTGTCCCGTCAGATCGCATCATTAGGTATTTATCCTGCAGTTGATCCTCTGGCATCTACTTCACGTCAGCTCGATCCATTTGTCGTAGGCCAAGAGCACTATGATGTCGCCCGTGGCGTGCAGACTGTGTTGCAGCGTTATCAGGAGTTGAAGGACATCATCGCCATTTTGGGTATGGATGAACTCTCTGAGGAAGATAAGCTTACTGTGGCTCGTGCCCGTAAGATTCAGCGTTTCCTCTCTCAGCCGTTCTCTGTTGCTGAGGTGTTCACTGGCTCCCCTGGTAAGTATGTTTCCTTAAAGGACACCATCCGTGGCTTTAAGGGCATTATCAATGGCGATTATGACAATCTGCCGGAGCAGGCTTTCTACATGGTTGGTACCATTGAAGAGGCTGTTGAGAAGGCTAAGACCCTGTAATCGCAAGGAGTGTGCATATGGAAACATTTGCATTCCAGCTTGAAGTCACTAGCGCTGATGGAAGCTTATACTCAGGTAAGGTGAAGAGCGTACGCGTCACCGGTGCAGAGGGTGAGCTTGGTATCAGATATGGCCATACTCCACTTTTGACAACCATTAAAACCGGTTTGGTTTCCTTGGTTGACGTCAATGGCAAGGAAGATCAAATCTACTTGGCAGGTGGTGTATTGGAGGTTCAGCCAGAGGTTACTACTATTTTGGCTGATACTGCCTTAAGAGCTGCTGACATCGATGAAGCTAAGGCTCAGGAAGCTATGAATGCTGCCAAAGATGCAATTAATAGGCATCAAAGTGGTGATATGGATTACAACACTGCTTTGGCACGTCTTGCTGATGCTATGGCCCGCCTCAAAGTGGTGGATATTGCAAGAAATAGACACTAACAAAAAAAAAACCGGGAGTGATCCCGGTTTCCTTGCGTTAGTTTAGGATCGGAGCTATATGGCTCCGATTTTTTATTTGTTCTCGATAGCTACCATATCCTGATTAATACCCTGCTGTGAGAGTATAGTCTTAAGCTTTTTCATTCCGGCAACTTCAATTTGGCGCACACGTTCGACAGATACATGTAGATCATCGGCCAAATCCTGCAGTGTAGCCTTGTTCTCATCAAGCCAGCGACGCTGAATCACAGTTCTGGTACGCTCATCAAGATCAGATAGTGCCTGTGACAGCTTGCTTAATTCAAAGCTGTGATAATCATGGTTTTCAAATGTCTTGGCAAAGTTGGAGTTTTCATCCTCAAGATAGGCTGCAGGGGCAAAGCTGTCCTTATCTGAGTCATCTGTTACATCCATATCAAAGGCTACATCCTGACCTGAGAGTCTGCTCTCCATCTCGGCTACATCCTTTGCCGTTACATCAAGATCATTTGCCACCTGATCACGCTCTGAGGAGGTAAACCAGCCAAGATGCTTCTTATTTGAGCGCAGCTTAAAGAAGAGCTTGCGTTGTGCCTTGGTGGTTGCAACCTTTACCATGCGCCAGTTTTTAATGACATAATCATGGATCTCAGCCTTGATCCAGTGGATAGCAAAGGCCGCCAGTCGACCTCCAACGTCTGGATCAAAATGCTTTACGGCCTTCATAAGGCCAATATTACCCTCTTGGATAAGATCAGCCTCAGGCAGACCATAGCCTGCGTAACCGCGAGCTACACTGACTACTAGGCGCAGATGAGATAGTACGAGCTTACGTGCAGCTTCAATATCACCATAATCCTTAAGACGGCGGGCAAGGTTACGTTCATCCTCTTCTTCAAGCATAGGCACGGCATTTACAGATGCAATGTAGGCATTGATGTTGCCTACAGGAGCAAGCGTCAGCTGTGTTGAACTAGAGGATTTTTCTTTTGACATTAAATGTTGCCTGGAATTAATTTTCCGTTACTCACCCAAAAGCGCATCGACGAAGGCTTCGACATCAAATTGGCGTAGATCTTCTGTTTTTTCACCGATGCCGATAAAGCGCAACGGTATTTTAAACTGATCTGCAAGAGCAAACACAACACCTCCCTTGGCGGTACCATCAAGCTTGGTGATGGTAATGCCTGTAACCTTAACAGCTTCGTTGAAGATCTTGGTTTGAGATACCGCGTTTTGACCGGTTGCGCCATCTAATACCAACATCACCTCGTCAGGTACGTTGGCATCATTTTTTCTCATGACGCGTACGATCTTCTTAAGCTCATCCATGAGGTGATCCTTATTTTGTAGACGACCTGCTGTATCACAGATCAGCACGTCACAGCCGCGGGATTTGGCTGCAGTTAAGGCATCAAAGATCACGGAGGCACTGTCAGAACCGGTAGGCTGTGAGATAACTGGTACGTCGGTACGCTCGCCCCATTTTACTAGTTGTTCAACAGCGGCTGCGCGGAAGGTATCACCGGCTGCAAGCATGACCTTTAGGCCCTGTGATTTAAATTTTAAGGCAAGCTTCCCGATAGTAGTGGTCTTGCCCGCTCCGTTGACGCCTACCATTAAAATAACGTAGGGGGTATTGCCATCCTTATTTACATTTAAGGGGACAGCGCAGGGGCGCAGGATTTCACAGAGGATCTGCTTTAAATTATTCTTAAGGGCACCAGCGTCATGAAGATCGCGTAGCTTGGAGCTTTCGCGTAGCTTTTCAATGACACGCTCGGTGGTATCTACACCCAGATCTGCAGTAAGCAGGGCAGTTTCAAGATCTTCATAGAGCTCCTCTGAGATCTTTTTGCCCTTAATCATGGCTTCAAGACCAAAGGAGATATTCTCACGGGTGCGCTTGAGACGTTCAAAAAATGATCTCTTTACCTTTACCGGTGCTTCTGCCTGGGGTTCATTTGCTGCGGTGTTTTCTTCAGTTACTGTACTCTCGTTTTTATCCTCAGAAGCTTTCTCTGCACTCTCTGCTACGGTCTTTGAAGTCATCTCTTCATTTAAAGAGATATTCTCTGCAACAGCATCAGACAAAGATGTTTCTTGAGAGGTGATAGCTACAGCGTTATCTTCAGTCTCTGAAGTGTATTCATTAGTGTTATCTTGGGATGCTGTTTCTGCAGCTACAGCCTGATTTTCATTATTTGGTAGTTGAGTTTCTTCAGTCTTATTTTGCTGATCTAAGACCTGTTGTTGATTTTCTACAAGCTGCTCTTTGTTATCTACATTATTTTTTGAAGATTTCTTTTTAAATAAACCGAAAAAGCCCATGTTTTATCCTGTTATATTTCATTTGCTAGGTATGGATCTGGGGCGAAATTTACGCACATCCCTATATTTTACTATTTAGTGCCTTGTTTCCCCAAAAGACGGTAAATTTCTTCTATAAGTCCTGTAAGATAGTCGATGAAATTTGGCGATGGCAAGGATGTGATTATGTACGCTAATGATCATCAAGTAAGGATTATAGGTGGAAAATTCAAGGGCAAGTTACTCAGAGTCGGTCAATTAGATGGTCTAAGACCTACTCCTGATAGAGTACGAGAAACTGTGTTTACATGGCTTGGAGATCATTGCGAAGGGGCCCGAGTATTAGATCTTTTTGCAGGCTCTGGAGCTCTAGGATGCGAGGCTCTATCTCGTGGTGCCAGTGATGTAACTTTAATTGAAATTGATAAGAAGAATAGTAAGAATCTTCAGGAAGCCACTTTAGATATGGACAATATCATGGTGTTAAATACCGATGCCATTGCTTTTATCAAGCAGGCAACAGGTGTTTATTCGCTGGTGTTTTTAGATCCTCCATATAAGGCCAATCTGCTTGAGGATTGTCTTTTGGTGTTGCTAGACAGAGAGCTTATTGATGAGAATACCTTACTCTATGTTGAGATGAATGCCGGTAATACCCTGTCAGTGCCAGGCTATGAGGTCATACGTGAGGAAACTGCAGGACAGGTGAAATATGCACTATGGAGAAAGGCGCAGATGCCTTTTTAATTTTGAGCAGTAAAAAAATAAAA
>CAVJLP010000044.1:7771-16525 GCA_963650525.1 Firmicutes bacterium CAG:534 | reverse complement strand
GATTTCTGGACGCTACTTTTATATACCGGCTATTTGACTGCGATTAAAACTTTCAATAATGGCGACAATGTTAGTTGCAAGGTACGCATTCCCAACAAAGAAATACGCTCAGCCTTTGAAAAAAATATCAAAGCCTACTATGGCTCTGTACCAATGCTTGAGTCTACCCATAAGCTCTTAAAGGCTTTTTTTGAAGGAGATGCGGATAAGGTCAATGTCCTCATTAACCTTAGGTTAAAGAACTTTATCTCAATTAGGGATTTTAATACCAGAGCTCCTGCCGAGAATTTCTATCACGGTTTTTTAAATGGTATGTTTTCAACTGATAAAAATCAGTTTTTTAGGTATCAGTCAAATGCTGAGGCAGGCAACGGCTATGCTGACATTATCTTCAGCTCAAGGGACAATGCTATAGGAATTGTATTGGAACTTAAAGCAACAGCTAATGAAAAGGATTTGCATAAGCTTGCAGATGCTGCCCTAAAGCAAATTGAGGATAAGCAATATACTGATACCTTTGGCAGGGGAATTAAGAAAATTTACTGCTACGGTATCGCCTTTTGCCACAAGGAGTGTCTGGTGCAGTGCGCAGAGGCAAAAATTTAGCGCTCAGTCTAATTAAAGGCGCTTTAATTTCCAAAGGCAAGCTCTAAGAGTGTGTGCGAGGCGCTGTCAGATCCAAGCTTGGTAGCCTCTTTTAGCATATTAGCGCCTATATCACGGGTTTTAGGATCAGCTATAAAGATCTCGCCTGCAATGCGATAGCCTTCCATTTCCCCTTGCAGATTTAGCACGCGTCTTATCCAGAAGGCACATTCTAAAGATTTATCCATGCTGGCAAAGCCTTGGGCAATTTTTGCAAGTCTTCTTGCTGAGGGCAGGTAATTTAGATAAAGCGCCGTTCTGTTTTCAAGATCAGCCTTACGCAGACACTTCTCCATTTCCACGGTAAGCGTCGGATCTTGATAGGTAAGAGTGCCATCCCCGTTTGTTACCATGGTGGAATCAAAAAGATCCAGCAGGTGGCTTGCCTCGCTTATCTCTCCTATCACGCATTTTTGGGAGAGCTCATAAAATACCTCTTGCTCAGGCAATTCAAAGTGCACCTCTTTTTTATCCTCAATGATCCTCTCTAGCTCTTCATTTTCAATAGAGCAGGCATTAAGACTGAGACTTAAGGTAATGGCACTTACAACAGGAAGGACTGCTTTCACTTTCTTTATACTGATGAAGGCTCACATGAAAGGTACATTTGTGAGCCTTGGTCATTAAGCCTGAGGCAGGCCGTCACTTGAGTTTTCAACAGGAACGTTATCCTCACTTGGAGTATTGACATCAAGCGGGGTGCCGAAAGTAGGGGGGCGCTTGAAGTCACCCTGCATGTCAATGAGTACGCCGTTTGAAAACAGCAACACCAGATTTTCAATCTTTGGATCAGACCAGCCCTCACGCAGGTAATGCACATAGTACCAGCGGCTTGAATCAAAAGGATCAATCAGCATGGGAGTACCTAATACAAAGCGTACCTGCTCGGCAGTCATGCCGGCATGAAGCTTAGATACTGCTGATTGCTCGACAAAATTTCCCTGAGCTAAATCGGCTCTATAGGCACAGCCTGAAATTGAAACGGAGGTAGCAACCACAGCTGTAAGAAATATCTTGTGTAAATTCATTATTAGGCCTAAGTCAAAAGCGATAGACAAAGTATATGCGGAAATTTTAGCAAAAAACAGTCAGCAGGACTTGAAAAAGAATAAAGCAATCTCCATCTTTTATAGCATTGAAACTTTTTTGATAAATTCAGAGCTGACATGGAAAACAACGAACAGGAATTAAATGACGTTGCAGCACAGGCTGCAATGCAGGATGCTCAGGCAGATGCAACTAATACTACAGCTGATGCTGAGGTGGCAATGAACGCTGATGCACAAAGTGATGCTGATGCAGCAAATGAAGCTGAGGTATCTGCAGAGGATGCTGTAGCTGATGTTGCTACTTTGCAATCTGAAATTGAGGCCCTGAAGGCTCAGCTTAAGGGCGTTGAGGATAAGGCCAAATCTCAGCTATCTGATATGGCCCGTGCGGCAGCTGAGGCTGATAACCGCAGAAAGCGTGCCGAGGCTGATGTTGAAAAAGAGCGCAAGTACGGTAATGAGAAGCTGTTAAAGGCTCTTTTGCCGGTAGTGGATTCCTTAGAGCTGGCACTGCAGCATACCAACAAGGATGATGAGTCAAGCAAGGCCTTATATGAGGGTATTGAGAATACCAGAGCCTTATTTTTAAAGGAGTTGCAGTCCTTTGGCGTTGAGCAGATCGATCCTGTGGGACAGCCCTTTGATCCTAATGCCCATCAGGCTATATCCATGGTACCGACAAAGGATCTGGCACCAAACCATGTGTTATCTGTTATGCAGAAGGGCTATTTATTAAATGGCCGCGTGGTGCGTGCTGCCATGGTTATGGTGTCTAAGGCCCTGCCTGGTGCTACTGGTGACAAAAAAGTAGATCTTGAAGCCTGATAAATTTAAAAAAGATCTTGAAATTTAAAAAAGCAACTCCATATAGAGTTACAGCAAAGATTTAGAACACCTGAGCAGATAAAAAGCTTGGGTACAGAATTTAAAAGAGGAAATTTAAAATGGGTAAGATTATCGGTATCGATTTAGGTACTACCAACTCATGTGTTGCCGTTTTAGACGGTGACAAGGTACGTGTGCTTGAGAACTCTGAAGGCCGTCGTACCACTCCTTCTATCGTAGCTTATGCTGATGATGGTGAGATCTTGGTAGGTGATGCTGCTAAGCGTCAGAGCGTAACCAACCCTGAAAACACCCTGTTTGCCATCAAGCGTTTGATCGGTCGTCGTTACGATGATGCTGAGGTTCAGCGTGATATTTCCCTGATGCCTTTTAAGATCGTCAAAGCCGACAACGGCGATGCTTGGGTTGAGGTTCGTGGCAAGCGTCAGGCTCCTCCACAGATTTCAGCTGAAGTCTTAAAGAAGATGAAGAAGACTGCAGAGGATATTTTAGGTGAGAAGGTAACCGAAGCTGTTATTACCTGCCCTGCATATTTCAATGACTCTCAGCGTCAGGCCACCAAGGATGCAGGCCGCATCGCAGGTCTTGAGGTAAAGCGTATTATCAATGAGCCTACTGCCGCATCCATTGCTTATGGCGAGGATAAGGTAACTGGCGAGCGTAAAGTTGCAGTTTATGACTTAGGTGGTGGTACTTTTGATATCTCCATCATCGATATCGATGAAGTTGATGGTGAGAAGACCTTTGAGGTATTGGCAACTAACGGTGATACTCACTTAGGTGGTGAGGATTTTGATAACCGTATCATGAACTACCTCATCGATGAGTTCAAAAATGAGCAGGGCGTAGATCTGCGTCAGGATCAGCTGGCACTTCAGCGTTTGAAGGATGCAGCTGAGAAGGCTAAGATTGAGCTTTCCTCATCTCAGCAGACTGATGTGAATCTGCCTTATATCACTGCAGACTCCACCGGTCCTAAGCACATGAACATCAAGATCACTCGTGCAAAGCTTGAGTCATTAGTTGAGGATCTGGTAAACAAGACCCTAGATCCTGTACGTACTGCTTTGTCTGATGCTGGCATGAGCCCCTCTGATGTTGACGATGTCATCTTAGTTGGTGGTCAGTCACGTATGCCTATGGTGCAGAAGCTTGTTGCTGACTTCTTTGGCAAGGAGCCTCGTAAGGATGTTAACCCTGATGAGGCTGTGGCAATCGGTGCTGCTATTCAGGGCGGTGTGTTGACTGGTGAAAAGAAGGACGTGCTGTTACTTGACGTTACTCCTTTGTCCTTAGGTATTGAGACCTTAGGTGGTGTTATGACCACTTTGATCCCTAAGAACACCACCATTCCTACTAAGAAGTCACAGGTGTTCTCAACTGCTGAGGATAATCAGCCTGCAGTTACCATTCACGTATTGCAAGGTGAGCGTAAGCGTGCAGCCGACAATAAGTCCTTAGGTCAGTTCAACCTTGAGGGTATTGCAGCCGCACCTCGTGGAGTGCCTCAGATTGAGGTTACCTTCGACATCGACGCTGATGGTTTGATCCACGTAAGCGCTAAGGATAAGAATACTGGCAAGGAGCAGAAGATCACTATTCAGTCCTCTTCAGGCCTCTCTGATGATGATATTCAGCGCATGGTTCGTGAGGCTGAGGCTCACAGCGCTGAGGATAAGAAGTTTGAGGATCTCGCTAATGCCCGTAACCGTGCTGATGCTACCGCTCATGCAGTACGCAAGCAGATGAGCGATCTTGGCGATAAGATCCCTGCCTCTGACAAGGAGAAGGTCAACAAGGCTCTAAGTGAGCTTGAGATGGCTATCCGTGGTGATGACAAGGATAGGATTGAGTCTGCTGAAAAGGCTGTGATGGAGGCTGCTCAGTCTCTCATGACTGCAGCTCAGGCTAACGCTCAGGCTCAGCAGGCCGAAGCCAAGGCACAGCAGCAGAACGCTCAGCAGAACACTCAGAGCAATGCCAAGGATGACGGTGTTGTTGATGCCGAGTTTGAAGAAGTAGACGATTCTAAGAAGAACTAATCTTCAATTTCAGTCTTAAAAGGGCGAGAGTTATACGATCGCCCTTTTTTAGGATCGTATTAAGTCTATTGGGCCTTAGATTTTTAGGATATTAAAATGGCGGAAAAACGCGATTATTACGAAGTGCTGGGTGTATCTAAGGATGCGTCAGCAGATGAGATCAAACGCGCCTTTAAGAAGCTTGCAATCAAGTATCACCCCGACAGAAACAAAGCTCCTGATGCTCAGGCCAAATTCTCTGAGATAAATGAGGCCTATCAGGTTCTATCTGATCCTGAGAAGCGTCAGGCTTATGACAATTTCGGCTTTAACGGCGTCAATGGTCAGGCAGGTGGCGGCGGTAATCCTTTTGCTGATGCCGGTGCCTTCTCTGATATGTTCGGCGATATCTTCAGTGATATCTTCGGTGGTGGCGGTGGTTCCTCTCGTAAGAGTGGTCCGCGTGTAGTACCAGGCCGTGATATGCAGCTGCGCATGGTGTTAACTCTTGAGGAGGCCGTAAAGGGCACTACCAAGAAGATCAAGGTTAAGACCTATGTACGTTGTGATGACTGCGGAGCCACCGGTTCTAAGAGTCGCAGTGCTCCTAAGCCTTGCCCTCACTGTCATGGTACAGGTCAGGTATTTGTACAGCAGGCTTTCATGCGTATAGGGCAGACCTGTCCTTATTGCAGAGGTACTGGTAGTACAGTAGCTGATCCCTGCCCTCATTGCCAAGGCTCAGGACGTGTGGAGAAGTCTCAGACGCTTGAGGTTAACATTCCTGCAGGAGTCGACAATGGCGATCGTATTCGTCTTAGTGGCAAGGGTGAGGCCGGCTTAAACGGAGCTCCTGCAGGCGATCTCTACATTTCGTTTGTGGTTAAGCCCCATGAGATCTTTGAACGTGATGGTAATGATCTCTGGTGTGAGGTGCCAGTATCCTTCACTACAGCTGCCTTAGGCGGTCAGGTGGAAGTTCCGACTCTTGATGGCAGACTTAAGATCACTATCCGTCCTGAGACTCAGACCGGTACTAAGCTGCGTATTCCTGGCAAGGGAGTTAAGAGCTATAACTCATCCCAAGCTGGCAATCTAATTTGTAAGGTCGTAGTTGAGACACCGGTAAAACTAAACGAAGAGCAAAAGGATCTGTTAAGAAAGCTTGATATTTCCTTAAATGGCGGAGATATTTCATCATCAGATAACAGCCAATCCACTGGAATGAATCCTGAAGGACATTCACCTCAGGGCAATGGATTTATGAAGAAGATGAAGAAATTCTTCGATGATCTTTCAAAATAAGATCCTGTCTTAGGAAAAGCAGTTTTACATGTTGAATGTAATGTTGCTTTGATATATATTTTGCTTATAAGGACGCCTGATTTTGTCGGGCGTTCATTTTTTTACTTTATAGGATTTAAAAATTATGGATCAGACTCCTATGACTCCGCGCGGGGAGAGATTGCTGCGTGCTGAACTTCAGCGTCTTAAGACTGTGGAGAGACCACGCATTGTGGCTGCTATCGCTGAGGCTCGTAGCCACGGTGATCTGAGTGAAAATGCTGAGTATGATGCTGCTAAGGAAGAACAGGGCATGTGCGAGGCACGCATTAAGGATATCGAAGGTAAGCTCTCCTCTGCTAACATCATTGATGTAAGCAAGCTCAAGGGCAAAGGCGATCTCAAGGTGATGTTTGGTGCTACTGTTACCGTTGAAGATGTTGATAGTGGTAAAGAGACCACCTATCGCATCGTAGGTGAGGATGAGGCCGACATTTCAAAGAACATTATTTCCTATAAAACCCCTATTGCTAAGGGACTTATGGGTAAGATGGTTGATGATGAGATTGAGATCAATATTCCTAAGGGAACTGTGACCTATGATGTCATCGATGTGCAATACATCAACTATGATGATTAATGCCTAAGTTTTAAAAGACCATCTATGAAAGGTCGGGGCAAAAGCTTCGGCCTTTTCTTTTAGGAAGATGATAAAAAATCAAGGGCAATTTGTAGACTTTGCAACTATTTTGTGTCCTTTGGTGTTTTAAGTAGAATTTCAATTTTAAATGCTGTTTAGGCAAATCATTAGGACAAAAGCTTAGTAATGATACTGTGCTAAACTCATAAAAGATGCATCAAAGTGAGGATAATTAAGTGGACACCAACGACTTAGAGGAAAAGTTTAAAAGCGTTCTAAGCAAGCTTAAAGCTGAAGCTGTTCATTCAGATAAGCTTGATGCTTTATCTCAGATGTTTGATAACCTTGTTGATAGGAATAAATCTCAGATGGCTATTAAAAAGGAGCTTCAAGCAAAGATTAATGAGCTTTTGGAGACTAAAAAAGAGTTACAAAGTCAGTTGAAAGTCCTCCGCAACGAAGATTAACAGATCAAATATCATTGTAGGCTAGATGTCACCAGTTGCTTTAAAAATACAATTTAAGGGATAGCACGTTATATGACAGTTGCAAATTTTTCTACTCAAAATAGTACCTTTAAAAGTTTATTGGGTAATGGCATGTCTTATTCTATCCCTCGTTTTCAGAGAGATTATTCGTGGGAAGAAGAGCAATGGGAAGATTTATATAACGACATAATGGAGTTATATGAGGATCCAGATGCTTCATCATTGCATTACATGGGCTATCTAGTGCTTCAATCAAGTAACGATAAGTTGTTTGAGGTGATAGATGGTCAACAACGTCTGACAACTATATCCTTATTGATTTTGAGTTGTTTGAAGGTTTTAAGAGAACTTATAAATAAAGGTGTAGTGGATGAAGTAGCTAATGAAAAGAGATATCACACCTTATTTCAGTCATATATAGGTTTTATGGATCCTATTTCATTAAACTCTATTCCAAGATTAAGTCTCAATCGTAATAACAATGATTATTTTAAGAATTTTATAGTTCCGCTAAGAGATCTTCCTGTGCGTGGTTATCGTGCTTCAGAGAGGCTTTTGCGTAAGGCTTTTTTGTGGTTTGAAGATAACATGCAAAAATTTGTTAAGCATCAGCAAGCTGAAACAGATAAGGGCGTTTTTCTTGCCAAATTTATCGAATTTGTTACTGATCGTTTGTTTTTTACTGTCATCACCGTAAGAGATGAAATAAATGCTTATAAAGTCTTTGAGACTTTGAATGCCCGCGGCATTATGCTGTCATCAACAGATCTCCTAAAAAATTATCTATTCTCCATAATTGAAAGCCATGATCAAAATCAACATGAGCTTCAGGAATTAGAATCTAGATGGAATAAGATAACTGAACGCTTGCAAGCAGAAAGGTTTCCTGATTATTTAAGAGCATACTGGAATAGCAAATATAAACTTGCAAGACATGCGGAGCTTTTTAAGGTTATTAGATCTTCCATAAAAAGTGATAGCGATGTTTATAGCTTATTAAGAGAACTAGAAGATGAGCTAGATAGCTATTTGTTCTTATCATCTCCAGAACTAGCAGAGGGCTATTCTCATTTGGATATCAAGAATGCGCAAATCTTAAGATTGCTTAGAGTTACCCAACCACATTCAATATTATTAGCTGCAAAGCGAAAATTAAAACGACAGGATTTTTCAGATTTTTTAAGATCAATTGTGGTTATTTCATTTAGGTATAGCACTATATGTGGTGCAAGTCCTGCAGAGCTTGAGAAAAGCTACAATAATGTGGCAGTTAAAATTTCCAATAATGAACTTTGTTCATTACATGATATATATCTTGAATTGAGGAGCGTATATATCAGTGATGACAAATTTGTATATAACTTCACTGACAAAATATTTAGAACTACTGATTCAAGAATAAATAAAGTGGTCAAATATATTCTGTGCTCCATTGAAAACTATTTGTCTAATAAAGAATGTAATTATCTTGCTGAAGATTTTAATGTAGAGCATATAGCGCCTCAGCACAGTGATAGGGATTTAGATGAGTGCTTTATTGATGCCTCTGATTTAATTTACCGCTTGGGAAATATGACTCTTTTGTCAAATTCAGATAATAGAGCACTGGGAAATGCTCAATATTCAATTAAGCGTGATACTTATTTAAAGAGTGATTTTTATCTTACGAATACACTTTCTGCAAAATATGCAACTTGGTCTGCTCAGACAATCAATGATTGGCAACATTATTTAGCAAATCAGGCCAAAACTGTTTGGAGAATAAGTAAGTTTGATTAATT
>CAVJLP010000044.1:2139-7761 GCA_963650525.1 Firmicutes bacterium CAG:534 | reverse complement strand
GCTTAAGATTGCAGGTAGTTATCGCTTTAAAAGACGTATATTTCTACCCGCAAAGGCATATTAGGCGCTTAATTAAGATTAGCTGTAGGTAGCAGCGCGTCCATGGGCTCATCATCGTAAAACCATGCTGCATTTTCGTTGCGTATTGCCCTATAAGTCGTGGTTACCTCATAGGTATGGCGCTCAAGAAGTTCACATAGCTTTCCTACATTCTTAGTTGCAGCCACCTCCATGAGCTCCTTGTGTTCAGCGCACAGGTGGTCAACTGACGAGATGTGATCCATCGAGATATAGCGAATTCTATCAAGATTAGCTTTGCCGTTTTGCAGTACCTCCCAGGCAAGAGATGTCCCTGAAAAAGCACATACTAGCGCGTGAAATTCATCATCAAGCTCGATAAAACGGGTATTCATGTCATGCTTGCCACAACATTTTTCCTGTTTGGCAATACAAGCTTTCATTTTGGTGATGATTTTTGAAAAAGCATTTTCTGAAAGCTTGGGAATACAGCGAGCAGCCTGACACTCGATAGCACAGCGTAAAAAGCAGATCTCATATAAGGACTTGACTGAAATCTTGGTGACAAAGGTTCCCTTTTGCGGAATGATTTCAATAAGTGAGCTTTGAGAGAGCCTTGCCAGTGCTTCATGTACAGGGTTGCGTGATACTCCCAGATGGGTTGCCAGTTCATTTTCACTAAGAGCAGTCCCTGGCGGTAGCATTCTTACAATGATCTGCTGGCGCAGAAAATCATAAATTTGCGAGGCCATGGTCCGTCCCTGGCAAAATTCAAGCTTTGGAAGCAGATCCTTGTTCATAAATTTATCCAAAAAAGCCTTCGCAGGAGAGGTCCATTGAAGGCTTTGAAATTATCAAATTGAGTTTTATATATTAGCCTAAGTGCTTCTTCAAGGTTGCACGTACAGCACCTGCACCTGCAATTTCCTCAGCAAACAGACCTTCGATCTTTTCGCCTAAGCCGGCCTCATAGAGGTTGACACCAAACAAAGATGCATTAGACAAAATTCCCTTAAGATGATCGCCCACAGTCTCAGGCTTGCCAAAGACAATGCCTTCTATCTGGGATTTTAAAGACGGGATCTGAGGATCATCAGATAGCTCAAAAGGCTGTCCCTTATCATCAATTGCCATGAGATAACGTAACCAACCGGCAATTGCCAAAGGAAGGGCAATCAGTTTAGATGCATCAAGACCATTCTTTTGGTAATTCTTTAAGGTCTCACCAAAGCGTACCGGAACTTTTAAGGAGGTATCAGTTGCGATACGCTGAGGTGAATCTGGCAGGCAACGGTTAGGCAGACGTACTTCGATAACCTCTTTGATAAAGGCACGAGGGGAGAGGATCTTAGGATCTTCAACTACCTTTAGGCCTTCATCATAGCCAAGGGTATTCACAAGCTTCATGATCTCGGCATCCTCAGTTTCCTGATAGATGCGATCATAACCTAGGACACAGCCGTAGACGGCCATAGCAGTGTGCAGCGGATTTAAGCAGGTGGTAACCTTCATGCGTTCGCACAGATCAACCTTTTCACCGGTGGTAAAGAGAATACCTGCCTTATCAAGAGGAGGACGACCGTTAGGGAATTTATCCTCAACTACCAGATACTGCGGCTTTTCAGCGTTTACAAACGGAGCTAGGAAGGTACCACGGGAGGTCTTTACAGGATCCATGCCCTCAAGACCATAATCCTTAAGCTTGGTGGCAATTGCAGGATCAGGACGAGGAGTGATCTTATCGATCATGGACCACGGGAAGGATACCTTGCTTTCATCTTCAATATAGGAGATGAAGTCAGCGTTTACAAAGCCACGCTTTTGCCACTCCTTGGCTATCTCAACTACAGCTTCCTTAAGCTTGGTACCATTATGAGAGCAGTTATCCATAGATAACATGGCAACAGGCAACGCGCCGGCATTAAAGCGCTCTAGCAACAGCGCACAGGATAATGCCATGGCACTGCGGCAGCTCTTAGGGCCTGCTTCAAGATCTTTTTCAACCTGAGGCAGATACTTGCCTTCGATGTCACGCAGGGAGTAGCCCTTTTCGGTGATGGTATAAGAGAGTAGCTGGAACTTGGGATCAGCAAAGGCCTTACGCATGGTGGCCTCATCCTCTGGGCACTCGCCGTTTACCAGCAGATTCTGGGTAACTGAGCCTAAAACCTCAAGCTCAACTGAGGCATCAGGTAGCAAAACCACATTGAGTTTTAGATGATCATGAGGTTTTACGATCTTCTTGAGGTTCTCATCAGAGTGTACTTCAAGACCGATAATACCAGAGCTCATTTCACCCTTGTTTAAAAGCTCTTGAGTAACTGAGCCGATAAAGCCATTGAAGATATTACCAGTACCCATGTGCATCCATACCGGATTTTCAAGGGTATGCTTCTGCAAGGCGGCAACATCATATTTAGGAAGTGCAATACCTGCCTTTTCAAAGGCAGTCTTGTCTTCAGTAATGCTCTTTAAAGTAAGCTGCATGATTAGAGCTCCTGCATGATTGAATTAACGCTGTCAGGGCAGATCATGCCTTTGTCCTTACGGATAGCCTCTTCAAGGCCAATGATGTAAGCGGCACCCAATGCTCTGTCGTATAAGCCATAGCCTGGACGAGCCTTCTCACCCCAGAGTTCACGGCCGTGATCAGGACGGACGATGCCGTTGAAGCCCATTTCAACCAGAGCCTTAACGATTTCATAGAGATCAAGTGAGCCACATCTTGAGACGTGGGATGCTTCATGGAACTGGTGATCACCTGTGTATTTGACGTTACGGATGTGAGCAAACCAGATGCGTGGGCCGATCTCAGGATTACGAATGATGTCGGCCATGCGCTTGCCGTTTTCAGGATTGGAGCCTAAGGAGCCGGTGCAGAGGGTAAAGCCGTTATAAGGGCTCTTATTCATGCGGGCAATCTTGACCAGATCATCTTCGCACTTGCAGATGCGGGGCAGACCGAAGAGATCGTATGCAGGATCATCAGGGTGAACACCCATCTTGATGTTGTATTTCTCGCAGGTAGGCATGATGGCGTCAAGGAAGTACTTGAAGTTAGCGCGGAGCTCATCACCAGTCATACCAGAGAAGCGCTTGATTTCAGCAGTGATTTCATCACGACGGTTCAATTCCCAGCCGGGCATCTCAAAGCCGTTTGAGTTGTTGGTGATGAAGTCAAACATCTGATCTGCAGTCATGCCCTCGCAGATACGGCCATCATAGGCTAGGGCAGTAGAGCCGTCAGGTAGAGGCAGAGCAAGATCGGTACGGGTCCAGTCAAATACAGGCATGAAGTTGTAGCACACCATGTGGATGCCTGCCTTGCCTACGGCCTCTAGAGATTTGATGTAGTTATCGATCAGACGATCACGCTCTTTGGAGCCGTACTTGATTTCCTCGTGAACGTTGATGGATTCAATACCCATGAGCTTAAGGCCGGATTTTTCAACGAAAGCTTTGCGCTCTAATACCTTCTCCAAAGGCCAAGGCTCACCTGCAGGGATTTCATGCAGAGCAGTGATTACGCCTTCCATGCCACCAATCTGGCGGATTTTTTCCAAGGAAATAGGATCCTGATCAGGACCATACCAGCGAAAAGTCATGTGCATCATAATGTGTGTTCTCCGTTATTTCGGACAGATTTATTAAATAGGTTTCCAGATCTCCATGATCTGATTTGTACATTATAGTAGCTGACAAGCTAGTATACGAGTATGGAAGATTAGAAAAATACTATCTAATTGATATTTAAATAAATAAAATTTAAAAAAATTTTACGGCACTTTCTTAAAATGTGATTGATGCCAGATTTTTGTTAAGGTTAGAGTGAAATTGCACTTTTATTTCAGGGTTTAACAGATGCTATACTGACCATCAAGCAGGTAGCATTTATTCCATTACTTCAAGTCTTATTTCTAAGCCCTTTGCAGGAACTCAACATGGATATTTCAACCTTTGAAGATGTTTTGAAAATTGGTGAAACAATTGCTGTTGAGTTTAAGCGTTGTGGTAATGGGATCAGCTCTGACGTCTATGAAACGGTTTGTGCCTTCTTAAATCGTTTCGGGGGTGACATCTTTTTAGGAGTTTTAGATGACGGCACCGTGTCAGGAATTCCATCTGAGCATGCCCCTGCTCTTGTTAAGAATTTTATAAGCTGTGTCAGTAATGAAGCGCTCTTTTCTCCCCAATATTATTTAATACCTCAAATTTTTGAGTATCAGGGAAAGACATTAATACATATCCATGTGCCGTCTAGTAATGAGCTACATTCCTATAAAAATATAATTTATGACAGGGTAGACGATGCTGATGTCAAGGTAAGATCTACGCAGGCAATTGCGCAGATGGCCATTCGCAAGCAGCAGATTTTTACTGAAAGAAAAATTTATCCCTATATAAAGATAGAAGATCTGCGAGTGGATCTGCTTGACACAATTAGGATCAGAGCAAACAACTATCATCGCTATTTTAAAAAGCAGGAGCATCCTTGGATGAATATGTCTGATGAGGAGCTTTTGCGTAGTGCCAATCTCTTCGGTCATGATTTTGAATCGGGGAGGAATGGCTATAATCTAGCCGCTGTCATGCTCCTAGGTAAGGATGAGGTCATTGCCGATGTAGTACCTGCATATGTGACTGATGCGTTGGTGCGTAGGCATAATTTAGATCGCTATGATGACAGATTGGTGGTGAAGACTAATCTTGTTGAAAGCTTTGATCTTTTGATGGATTTTGGAGCCAAACATCTTAACGATCCTTTCTTTTTAGAAGGTGCTGAACGTAAAAGTCTACCGTCAATTTTGCTACGAGAGATGATCGCTAACACTCTCATTCATCGTGAGTTTACAAGCTGTTATCAGGCTAAATTTGTGATTGAAAAGAAGCGTATGTACGTTGCTAATGCCAGTAGAGCAACTCATGTGGGGATGGTTACTCCTGATAATTTAGAACCAAATCCTAAGAATCCTGTTATTGCGGCTTTTTTTCGTAATATTGCTTTTGCAGATCAGCTGGGCTCTGGCACTCGTAATCTTTTTAAGTACAGCAAATTCTATTCAGGTCATGATCCTAAGCTGATAGAAGGCGATGTTTTTAAGATTATCGTTCCATTAGATGACTCTCATGTTCCTGAAGTAATGGATGAAGATGGGCAGATGGTGAAATACGTGGGAGATACTACCCAAACTCAGAAAAAAACTACCCAAACTCAGGAAAAAACTACCCAAATTCAGGAAAAAACTACCCAAACTCAGGGAAAAACTACCCAAACTCAAGGAAAAATTACCCAAACTCATGATACGTCTATTCGCCAGAATAACTTTACAAATAAGAGAGAAAGTACAGCAGACAGTCGCGATATCAAATTCCTGATAATACAGAAAATGAAAGCAGATCCCTCCATTACTTTAAACAGGATAGCAATGGAGCTTAATGAATCAATTAACACAGTTAAATATCATGTACGAAAATTAAAAGAGCACAAGAAAATCACGTATATAGGGTCTATTCATCATGGTAGCTGGAGTGTAAATGAATAGAAGTAGTGTTAATTTTAAATTTGTATTTTCGTTCGCTTAAATATATTTATTAAACGATATA
>CAVJLP010000044.1:517-2059 GCA_963650525.1 Firmicutes bacterium CAG:534 | reverse complement strand
CTGTAATACTGATACTTGAGGTTTAAGTAATGGCTAATACCGCGGTAAGAATAAAAAATCTTTCAATACGAAATTTTAAAAATGTAAAAAATGGAGATTTGGATTTTATATCTGCCTCAAATGCATTAGATGATGAATGGGGTAGCAGTGTAACTGGTCTTTATGGTCAAAACGGCTCTGGCAAGACTGCGGTTATTAATGCACTAGAATTTTTACAGAATCTTATATCTGGACGTTCAATACCGTCTGAAAATACACAATTTATCAATGTAGATGCCAAACAATGTGTACTGTGTGTTGAGTTTTTAGTAAAGACATCGGATAGCCTTTGTCAGGTGTGGTATCAGTGCATGGCAAAAAAAGCTCCGGCATCATCTAACGATAACCTAGGACAGATATCAAATCATGGCACAAAAGTTGAGGTATTTAATGAAAGTCTTACTGCTAAGTTTGATGGGACAGATGAGTACAAGATTAAAACAGTGTTTATAAATACCGAAGACACGGATTTATTTAAGCCTGCCACAAAATTTAAAAGTATTGCAGGATCTTCCAAAAAGGATGAAACAGATATTTTATTTGCCAGAAAAATAGCTCAGGCCTCCTCGAGATCCTTTATTTTTTTAAACGAAACAGTAAATAAAATTAAGCAAAATTGTAAGATTGAAATATTCAAAGAAATTATTAGCGCTCTTGTTAAGTTTGTCCATAATGAGCTTTATATTATCAAGGCATCAAATACTGGTTTAATCGCACTTGATGCCTTGCCATTGAATTTTCGGTTTTCTGATAGAGACAATGGCGCATTTGGATCATTAGTTATAAGCTTGAATAATTCATTTTATCTGCCAAAAATTGCAGTCGATCTTACAAAGAAAATTATAGAAAATTTAAATATTGTATTAAAAGAGCTTATTCCTGATTTGACATTAAACGTAAAGGAACTAAGTCGGGAATTAAATGCAGATGCTAATGAACAGATTCAATTGCAGCTACTATCTGTGCGTAATGGCAGAGTAATTCCATTTAAATTTGAATCAGATGGTATTAAAAAAATAGTTTCGATTTTGCATTTGCTTATCTGTGTTCATAATAATGAAAATATAACTGTAGCCGTTGATGAATTGGATTCAGGTATTTTTGAATATTTATTAGGGGAAATTCTGCGCATAATCCATGAGAGGGGATTGGGACAGCTGATATTTACCTCGCACAATTTAAGGCCTTTAGAAACATTAAATAATAATTGTATTGTATTTACAACTCCTAATATTAATAGACGATATATCAGGATGAAAAATGTTAAAGCCACAAATAATCCCCGTGATTTGTATTATCGTGAAATCATGTTAGGAAGTGACGATATTGCTCTGTATGAACCTACTGATAATTATAAGATAGAGCTTGCTTTACGTAGAGCAGGAGAACCATTTAATGCGTAAGAAGGTAGTATTTGTGATTGTAGAGGGAACATCTGATGCTGTTTCTTTAGAGGGATTAATACGATCCTGTTACGTGGAGAATGAGGTTTTAATAAAAATC
>CAVJLP010000044.1:0-481 GCA_963650525.1 Firmicutes bacterium CAG:534 | reverse complement strand
ATAAAAATCTATAATTGTGATTTAACCACAGAGAAAGGAACAAATGCTCAAAATGTGGTAAAGAAATTGTCAGATGTTATCCGTGATTATGCATGTAAAAACCATTTACAGAAATCAGATTTTAAAGAGATATTGCAAATTACTGATACTGATGGTGCATTTGTTTCTGACAAATATATCAAAGAAAATAAAACTATTAATAAAACTCAATATTTTGAAACATATATTGAAACTAATTCAAGAGCAAAAATTGTAAATCGCAATGATCAAAAAAGTAGGGTATTAAATAAACTATCACTGACTTCTTCTGTATTTGGTGGTATTCCATATCAGATTTATTTTATGTCAGTAAATCTTGATCATGTTCTCCATAATAAACCAAATTCATCGAGTCGAGAGAAAAGATTAAACTCTCTTAAAATTTCAAATATCTATTTAGATAAGTACGATGAATTCAAAAACTTTATTTGCAATTCGTATT
>CAVJLP010000043.1:10731-16688 GCA_963650525.1 Firmicutes bacterium CAG:534 | reverse complement strand
AGAAAGAGCAGCCAAAGAAAATCCAATCCTTACTTGATGCGGCTGTAAAACAGATAAACGAAAAACACTATGGTGAAAGTCGCTCTCATGGCAAAGAGCTTATAAGAATGGGCTTGGTGTTTTCTTTAAAGCATAAGAGTTTTGTGGCCTTTAAGGCTGTCTGATACTTTACATAACTTTGCAATCCTCCCCCAAAAACTAATTAAAACAAACAACTGGAGACAAAATGCAAACCATTAAGCTTGGAATTTTAGGTGCAGGTAAAATTGCCTCAGTAATGGCAGATACCGTAAAAAAATTAAATAATGCAGGAGATCTAAGCGTAGAACTTTGTGCAATTGGCTCAAGAAGCCTTGATAAGGCTCATAAGTTTATCCAAGATAATAATCTTTCCTGTAAAGCCTTTGGCTCTTATGAAGAGTTAGTCTCTGATAAAGAGATCGATTTAATCTATATTGCCACTCCCCACAATTTCCACAAGGAGCATACCCTGCTTGCCCTAAACCACGGCAAACATGTTCTAGTTGAAAAGCCCTTCACGGTTAACAGCAGAGATGCAGAGGAGCTTTTTAACAAGGCAAAGGAGAAAAAGCTGGTAGTAACAGAGGCAATCTGGACACGCTATCAGCCTATGCGTCAGCTTATTGAGGATGAGCTTAAATCAGGGATCATCGGAACACCAATGCATATCACCGCCAATTTAGGCTACAACCTTGCAACTAAAGAGCGCATCGTAAAACCTGAGCTTGCAGGTGGTGCCCTTTTGGATCTTGGTGTATATGTCATCAATTTTGCCACGATGTTTATGGGGCATGCACAAGGTGTTGAAGCAAGCTGTATAAAAAATGCTCTGGGAGTGGATATGCAGGATAGTATAACCCTAAGCTTTGAAGGAGGACGGCTTGCATCTCTTCAGGCAACAGCGCTGGCAGTTACCGACAGACGAGGCGTAATCGCCGGCACAAATGGCTTTATTGAGGTTGACAATGTCAATAATCCTGAAAGACTGCGTGTTTATGATGCCAAATATGAGCTTTTAAAAACCATTGAACGTCCCACACAGCATACAGGCTTTGAGTATGAGTTGCTCGAAATATGTGATGCAATCCGTGAGGGGAAAAAAGAGTGCTCATCCATGCCGCATGCAGAAACTCTCTATATCATGAGCCTAATGGACTCAATTCGTGCTCAATTTGGAATTAAATATCCCTTTGAAAATTAAAACTCCAATAACAATACACCAAGCTTTGGACAGCTAAGGACACAACATAATGGTAATTGCATTCATAGGACTTGGGATCATGGGATCTGCCATGGTTGCCAACCTTGTAAACAAGGGCTACAGCGTGCAGGGGTGGGCAAGATCTCCTGCTAAGGTCAAGGCCATTGCCGATATTGGTCTAAAACTCAAGCCCTCAGTTAAAGAAGCTGTTGCTGACGCCGACATCATCTTTACTATGGTAGGAGGACCTCAGGATGTTGAGGATCTTTATTTTAGAGATGACGGTATTTTAAACAATATTAAAAAAGGATCTGTGCTCATCGATTGCACCTCCTCAAGTCCCGAGGTGGCAGTTAAGATTTATAAGAAGGCCTTAGAGCTTGGAGCTGATGCCCTTGATATGCCGGTATCAGGGGGACAAAAAGGTGCCATAGCTGGAACCTTATCACTCTTTGTTGGTGGCGATGAAGCTGTATTAAAAAAAGTGCTTCCAATACTTGAGGCCATTGCCACCACCATTACCTATGAGGGACCTGCAGGCTTTGGACAGCACACCAAGCTTGTAAATCAGATCATGGTGGCAGGACAGCTAGCCGGAATGTGTGAAGGCTTTGCCTATGCCATTGAAAAGGGCCTAAATCTTGAGGCGGTGGTAAAGTCAGTGTCTCCCGGGGCTGCCCGTTGTGCCTCGCTTGATCTGTATGCTGACAAGATCCTTGCAGGAGATAAGACCCCAGGTGGCGCCCTGCGCTATTTAGCAAAGGATCTGCGCAATGCCTTCAAGGAGCTTGAAGGCTCAGGTCTTAACCTTAAGGCCTCACAGGCTGTATACGACTGCTACAGCAAGATGGAGGCAGAAGGTGATGGTGATGACGGTACTCAGGCACTGACTTGGTTTTATCAAAAGCACCGTAATATTTAAGGATCATAATTTTCAGGAGATAGAGATGTTAAAGGTTTTATGTGTACTCCCAGTACTTGACCGTCATAAGGAGCTGTTAAAGACAGCAGCACAGGGACAGTGTGAATTCGTCTTTGACAAGTGCCCAGATGATCTTGCAGACTTTGATGCCGTGATCGGTAATATCCCTGCAGATAAGGTTAAAGCATCAAAGCTTAAGCTCTTGCAGCTAAACTCTGCAGGCTATGAGGCTTATACTGCCGAAGGTGTTTCTCCGCAGAATATGCATCTTTGCAATGCCCGTGGCGCCTATGGCCTTACCGTATCTGAGCATATGCTCGCACTTACTATGTCATTAATCCGCAAGCTTGAGCTCTATCGTGACAAACAATCAAAGCATGACTGGTCTGACTGCGGTAATGTCACCTCCATTGAAGGTGCTACTATTGCTGTATTAGGAACTGGTGATATAGGCTGTGATTATGCCCGTAAGGTTAAGGCCTTGGGAGCATCCTGCGTAATAGGTGTCAGACGCTCACAGGGAGTAAAACCTGATTGCATTGATGAGCAGTACACTATGGAAGATCTTGATAAGGTGTTAGCACGTGCTGACATCATTGCCTCGGTACTTCCAGGCGGTCCTGCCACAGCAAATCTCTTTAATGCTAAAACCTTTGCTGCCATGAAAAAGGGAGCATATTTTATCAACGCTGGCCGTGGCAGTTCTGTTGATCAGGAAGCCTTGGCAGATGCCCTGAAGTCTGGACAGCTTGCAGGTGCCGCAGTTGATGTAACTTCACCTGAACCACTGCCTGAGGATAGCAAGCTGTGGGATATTCCAAATCTTATCATTACCCCGCATGTTGCCGGCAACTTCTTCTTGCAGGAAACCTTTGAGCGCATCATAAAGATTGCTGCCCATAATATTTCCGCCTTAGTTTGTGGCACCGAATTTAAAAATGAAATCCGTCACTAATTTTTATCAGGATGAAAAATGAAATACGTTGAATTAGGCCAGAATAAGACCAAGGTCTCAAACGTAGTCTTAGGACTTATGCGTATCCCGGAACTTAAGGAGGGGCAAAAGGTAGCCTCCTTAGTAAATAGCGCCCTAGATAACGGCATCAATATGCTCGACATTGCCGATTGCTATACCAAGGGACGAGCTGAGGAGCTGTTAGGTGATGCCTTCATATGCGATCCTGCATTGCGTGATAAAGTATTTTTGCAGTCAAAATGCGGCATTGTCAAAGATCCTTTCTATTTCTTTGATTTTTCCAAGGAACACATTATCAAAGCAGTTGAAGGATCTCTAAAACGTCTTAATACCGATCACCTAGATTGCCTGCTACTCCACCGTCCAGATGCCCTGATGGAGCCTGATGAAATCGGTGAGGCCTTTAATTCTCTCAAACAGTCAGGCAAGGTTTTAAACTTTGGTGTATCAAACTTCAACCCCTATCAGATGCGTCTTTTGCAATCAGGTCTTGATATGCCACTAGTTGCCAATCAGGTTCAAATGAGCATCTGCCACACGGTGATGTTTAATGCAGGCTTTAATGTCAATATGGACATCCCTGAATCCGTCATGCATGATGGTGGAGTGCTAGAACACTGCCGCCTTCACGATATGGCAATTCAGGCCTGGTCAGTAATGCAGCATGGCTTTTTCCAGGGCGTATTTATTGGCAATCCCAAGTATTTAAAGCTCAATAATGTCTTAGACCGTCTTGCAC
Source organism: Firmicutes bacterium CAG:534 (assembly GCA_963650525.1). GTDB lineage: Bacteria > Pseudomonadota > Gammaproteobacteria > Enterobacterales > Succinivibrionaceae > Succinivibrio. The sequence continues at coordinate 12,829 of CAVJLP010000043.1, read as the reverse complement.
AAAAATACGATGTTACCGCAACAGCGATTGCCATTGCATGGGTCTTAAGATACCCAGGAAAAATGCAGGCAGTAATTGGAACTACCAAGGAGCAGCGTGTTGCAGATTCTGCTAAGGCCTCTGAAATTAAGCTTACACGTGAGGAATGGTACGAGCTTTATTTAGCTGCAGGTAACGATCTGCCTTAATCGTAGAAAAGTAAGCTTTCAAATCCCAGCCTTTTACCAAAATTGCTGGGATTTTTTGCTAAAAAACACAAGACATTAGGCCAAAGATGATGCCACAAAAGCTTTCTTTTCAAGCGAATACACCAAAGCCAAACGTATTAGCGTTTTGCATGGCTGTTGCTCTCCATAGTGATGATCTTTAATTTGCGCGACCGCTTTTTCTAAAAGTTTTTGCGCTTTATCATGCTCGCGCTGTACTTTTAGCTCAATTACAAAGGCCTTATCTAGGATCTGAAACTCTAAATCACTGCGTCCAAAGGCATTGTGATTTTGCTGTTTCACCTTGATCTTTGATCCGCGAAGTAACATGTAAAGATGAGAATTTAAGGAAGCCTCATCTATGATAGGAAAGCGCTCATAATCAATGCTCAAAAAGATAGTATTAAGCTCATTTACTATGTTTTCTGGCTCATACGAGTAAAAAAGCTCATCAGCACCAATAAGACCTAGGCTACCGACATTTGCAAAAATCACATCCTTATACAAACAGGCCATAGAATCTGCCACCTCGGCATTTGGGAAGTTTAAGGTTGCAGTAGTGCCCATGGGACTTACGGCTTTGATAGTTAGATATCCTGTCTGATAGAGAAGCGCAATTTCATTGAGGTTGTTAAGTTCCTTGGACGAATCAAGCTCTCTAAAGGAAATAGAAATATCCTTCCCATATGCTGATGGATCATGCAGAGAATGACGAGCAATAAAGCCCTGTAAAACAGATGGAGTGCCACCTGAGCTATACCAATAATTTGAAAAGCCCAAATGTGGCTGCTTTAAAAAAGAAAGTACTGACCAAGGAGTATACACATGAGTCTTGGCCTCCTTGTCAAAACAATAGCCATTGTAATTGTGTTTGAGCTCAGACAAACACTGCTCATAGCTTATCTTCAATACCTTAGCAGCGTTCTCAACAAAGGGAGCAAAGTAATGTTTGACCTCATCCTCGGTATATCCAAGCAAGCTTCCATATTGAGGATCAAAGCTGAGATCTGTTACAAAATTAGTTCCTGAAAACAAGTTAAGATTGCGGTACTTGCTGATCCCAGTACAAAACATGAACCTTAAAAAGCCACTACATCTCTTAACTGCAGACCAAAAAGCATTAAGTTCCTGCGTGACTGCCTCAAAAAGCTCTGGCGAATTTAGAGTATTATTTAGCGGGGAATCATACTCGTCTATCAACAGGACAATATTTAGATCAGCGTTGGCCTTTAAAGTTGCTTCAAAAATTTCGATGCCACTTACTATACCTTCTTGAGGATTAGCCGCAGTTGCCTTTAAGCCAGCATCATTTAATGAACGTAAAAGCATCCTGCTAAGATCATTTTGAAACTTTTCAAAGGCAGTAAAAGCATTGCAGGCAGTAAAATCAAGGTGAATTACAGGGTAGGTATTCTTATCAGTCCACAGCTTTTCAATATAAAGTCCTTTAAAATCTCTGAGTCCATGTTGAAAAAGAGACTTGAAGGTGCTGATAAGCAAGGTTTTACCAAAACGTCTTGGACGAGATATAAAGAAATAATCAGACTGACAAGCTAAGTCAGAAATTAGCTTAGTCTTATCTACGTAAATCAAGCCACCTCGACGCAGACTAGCAAAATCAACTTTTCCGCGAGGAAGTGCACTTAACATAGCATTTGTTGCAAGTTTTTCTTGATCACTCATTTACATATCCCAAGCTGAGATTCACTGAGTGTGAGGTAATTTTGCCTTGCAAGATAAAACAATTCTTCTTTGGTAAACCCCAATGAATCCATTATTAATTTTAATGAGCATCCATTCTTCATCAAAGAAACAGCATCTTGTTTCCTCGTTTCAGCCTTACAATAGTTATCTCTTGAAATACGATCACGCTCAGCTCTCTCTTCAAAGAC
>CAVJLP010000043.1:0-10627 GCA_963650525.1 Firmicutes bacterium CAG:534 | reverse complement strand
ATTGTTTTCCCTGGCTAACTTAAGCAGTTCTTCTTTGGTAAACCCCAATGAATCCGTTATTAATTTTAATGAGCATCCATTCTTCATCAAAGAAACAGCATCTTGTTTTCTCGCTTTAATCTCACCTTTAACTTCTCCTTCAGCCTTACAATAGTTATCTCTTGAAATACGATCACGCTCAGCTCTCTCTTCAAAGACATATTTCATTCTGTGAACATAATCGCTAGAGAAACGCTTGGTTAAATCAATCGCACTAGACATGGCAACATCGTTCATAGCTATTTTCTCCTTCTCCTCAAACGGGATCTTTGGATCTAAGAGCATAAGCCATTGCTCTTGCTTTGACATTTTTTCATGATGATAAAGTTTAGGCAACTCCACAAAAATAAGTCTTAACTGATCACAAAGGCGCTCTTTTGGTTTCTCAAGGTATAAGGTGGCTAAATTAAAGTAACTTTTACGTTGACTAAAGATCACATAATTCAAAATATTAATGCAGATAACGGGAACATGTTTAGCATAATCATCATTCTTTTCAAGCTGCCCTTTGTAACAGTTAGCCCAGTAATCTAAAGATCTCTTGATCATATTGTGATTATCGAGCCTTTGCATTTCTATATTGACCTGCTCGCCACTATCTAATCCGCAGAAGACATCTAATCTACAAGTCCGGCCTTCTTTTTGTTCAGCAATAGTCTCTGTCGGCAAAAAATCAAGCGTCTTAATTTTATGTCCAAGTTCTACGCCTAACAACGCATTCAATAGAGCAATAGTTAAATACTTGTGATCATTGTTTGCAAAGAGATATTTAAATAAGGCATCGTTGGTAAGATCTAGGAAATCCTCGCTCTTACGTCGCTTTGTGTCCTCTTGAATATCAATAGGGTAAGTTGCATCCATTACATGTCCCATTGCTCATTTTAATTAACATTTCACTTTTAATTTATATGATCAGAACAGTAATGTCAATAGCGTTTTTGGCTTTTTTAAGCCATTGATATAGTAACTTTTTTATTATTTCCGTGTCAGATAATCACCACTTAAAACGTACTGATAGGTGGTCAAAGCTTCAAGTGCCATCGGTCCTCTTGCATGAAGTTTTTGAGTTGAGATTGCCACTTCAGCCCCTAGTCCGAACTGTCCTCCATCTGAAAAACGAGTAGAGGCGTTCACATAGACACAGGCAGATCCTGCTGAACGAATAAAAAGATCAGCATTACGCATACTGTCAGTTAAGATAGCATCTGAATGTGATGCATGATGCTCAACCATATGCAGACAGGCATCCTTCACATCAGCAACAATCTTTAAATTCATACGTAAGGACAAAAATTCTTTGTCAAAATCCTCAGCTCTTCCTTTTTCAAGATAAGGATAAGTTGCACATAATGATAGAGCCTCACCATGCGCAAGTACTGTAACCTTATAATTTCCAAGTGCAGATAGTAATTTGGGAATTAATTTATCAGCTACCTTTTTATGTACTAACAGAGTATCGAGTGCATTGCAGGCAGATGGCTTTTGCACCTTGGCATTCACAATTACCGGGATTGAACGCTCAATATCACAGCTTTCATCGCAGAAGATGTGGCTGATACCAAAACCACCGATGATCACCGGTATTGATGATTGCTCCTGACACATACGTTGTAGCTTTTCGCCACCGCGAGGAATAAGGACAGAAATATAATCCTTTTGCGCAAGCATCACCGCTATAAGCTCTCTATCAGGAGCATTAACAAAAGCCACCATATTTGCATCAAGATTGCAACTTAATAAGGCTTGTACAATTAGGCTGTGCAATAACGCATTGGTTTTAATACACTCAGAGCCCCCGCGTAGTACACAGGCATTGCCGGCCTTTAAACACAAAGCCGCAATATCCACAGTCACATTAGGACGGGACTCGTAGATAACTCCAACAACACCTAAGGGCACAGAACGCTTGTGCAAGGTAAGGCCTGAGGGCAGAGTTCTTCCATCCCATACCTTATTTAAAGGATCCTCAAGTGTAGCCACCTTACGTACACCTGATACCATCTCCTCAAAGCGTGAATCATTAAAGGTCATTCTGTCAACTAGAGCCTCACTAAGACCTTTCTTCTTTGCCTCAAGTGCTTCCTGATGATTTACCTTCATGATCTCAGATTTACTATTCTCTAGATTGTCGGCAATTGCATGCAGGGCTTCATTCTTTTTAGCAGTTGTAAGCAGGGCACACTCTAATGATGCTCTATAGGCACTTTGGCAAAGTTTAATTAGATCTTGAGAGTTCATTTGTATTCCTAAATTGATTTCACAGCTTTGGCATGACGTCTTAGAGTACTTTACTTTAATACCAAATCATCACGATGAATTGCCTCATCCCCGTGCATAAAACCCAAGATTGCTTCAATCTCATCACTATAATGACCTTGAATACGTCTAAGATCCTCTGCCCCATAGCGGGTAATACCACGGGCAATTACCACACCTGCTAGATCCTTAATATCAACAGTAGCTCCACGCATAAAGTTTCCCACAACCTTGGTAATACCGCGCGGAAGTAACGAAGAGCCTTTTTTTATAAGCGCAGTCCTTGCCCCATCATCTACCACAATCTCTCCTTGAGCTATGGTTGCAGATGAAAGCCATGATTTTCGTGATTCCACCGGATGCACTGATGGCAAGAATACAGTTCCTACACCATGGCCCTGAGCAAGCGAAGGAATTTGCTCAGGATTTGAGCCTTCACAGATAATAAGCTTCACGCCAGCATCTGTGGCAGTTTTGGCAGCTGCAACCTTAGTTGCCATACCACCGGTGCCTAAGGATGTCCCGCTACCACCACATAATGAAATAATATGCTCATCTATTTTATCGACTACGCTTATCAATTTGGCATTAGGATCATGCCTTGGATCGGCAGTATAAAGTCCCTTTTGATCGGTAAGCAGAATAACTGTGTCGGCCTCGATTAAAACACCGATGAGCGCTGCCAGATTGTCGTTATCGCCTACCTTAATTTCAGATATGGCCACCGCATCATTTTCATTAATTACCGGAACCACCCCAAAATCCAACATAGTAAGTAGAGTGTCCCTGGCATTTAAATAACGCTCACGATTCTCTAAATCTGCCTTAGTTAAAAGGAGCTGACCTATATGCAGGCCATAGATTGAAAACAGATCCTCCCAGATCTCAAAGAGCTTGCCCTGTCCTACGGCAGAGAGCATCTGCTTATATGAGACATCAGAGGGCAGATCGGGATAATTTAAAAGCTCACGTCCTGCCGCAATTGCCCCAGAGGACACCACAGCCACCTCAAAACCTTTTTCAATAAGTCTCTGTACAGCTCTTACTATCTCAAGCATGGAGGCCCTATTTAGCTTCTTAGTACCTCCTGTAAGGGTACTAGTTCCAAGCTTGATAACTATCTTTTTCTTAGCAGTATTTTTCACAGCATATGCTCCCTTAGAAACTCACAGGATCTGGAAAGCGCATTATTCATAAATCCAGAATAACTCTCTCCTTTAAAGATTAAGGTTTCAATGTCCTTAAAATTGCCCTCTAAGAGCTTTAGATCCTCCTTAGTTGACCATACATTAAAACTTGCAGCAAGACAGGGAACCTTATTATTGGCAGAGCGGCCCAATAGTCCCTGCTCCTTTAAAGAAAAAGGCTTTAGCTGCGGAATAACCAGATCCCACTGCCCTGCATCTAAATTTAGTCTATTAGAATAAAGAGAACGTACTGCAAGCGGCAATTCATGCAGGATATCCTTATCAGTAAAGAAGGAATGCACAGTAGGCTCAATAAGCGATATCGCTTTTATTTTGTTAGGACTCATGATAGCTGTACGCAGACAGCCATAGGCACCTAATCTTATACCCACAAGGCCAATACTCTGGGAATTAATATTTGGATGTGTCTTTAAGGCATCGATTGCATCATCTATCAGGTTTAATTTTGAGTACTGCAAGGTTAGCTTTTCTGACAGGCCGATCCCAGGCATTTCCAGAACTAAAAGCGCAATGTTATATGGCTGCAGCTTATCCTTATAAAAGCGGTAGAAGTCTGTGGCACTATTTTCATAGGAGCACAGCAAGATAACGCAGGAATGAGTCTCGGTAGTATTTGGAAGATGCAAAAAGCCTGTAACCTCGGTACCTGCTGATTGAATCTTAAATTCCTCAAGCTTTACTATATTGCTTTCACACTCACACATATCTCGATAGGCCCGTCTTCCTAAGAGCAATGCATCAGCTGCCAGCACATCGCCCTTAAGATATGGAAAGGACGCAATGGAAAAATAGCGTGAAGCCATACGAAATTCATGAGACGCCTGCTCAAGATCCCCTGCTTCCTTATGCTCACGACCACTCATTGCACGCTCCTGAGCAAGCTTTGAAAACTCAAAGATCCAGTTACCACCGCCATATTCAATAACGGTATCAAAGCATTGCTCTCGAGAACGCTCCTGATTTGATGAAGCAATAGCACTCAGACATTCATCGATATCTAGTAAATTGCCACCACCTAAGGTCCACCAGAAACGATGTACCGGACGATACCAGTTTTTAGAAAAACCCAAGCTGTGATTTTTTTGTTCAAGCTCAGGAAGAGGACATCCTGAATTTGAAATTAGTGAAGTTTCTGGGTATTTAAATTTTGGTTTAAAAAGCTTTTCGCTAAGATTCTCTGCACTCATTTTCAGGATCTGCTTAGTAAGTACAAATGCGCCGTTTCACAATGCATCAGACAGTTGTACAAATATGCACCAACTTCGATGGACTCATTGTTTCTAGAGCGTTCTTTGATTTTGCCATGGAGTAACACGACATCATTAAATAGTGAGATTATCAGTCACAGCGCGATAGTGCAACGTGTTTGACGTTCATTTAAAAAAAGTACGCTCTTATGGCAAGTAAATTTAAGCTACAAAGCAACATATGACATGAATAAAATCTCATAACTGTTGGAAGGCAAGGTATCAGTGAAAATCTCGCCTAAGAGAGATCTCAGGATGCTTAAAATCATGTCAGCAGTTTTCCCAAAGCAAATTCATCTCTTGTTGGAAACTTAGCGATATTGCCTTTTGGATCCTCTTTTAAATCCGTCCTCACTGTTGCATAATTTAGTTAGCATTAACTAACTTAAAATTTACATGACACCATTTACTACCGCCTTACTAAGCTCTGGCTTTACATTTTTCTGCACCGCCTTAGGTGCTGCTCTTGTCTTTTTACTTGGTCACTCACGCAAGGTACTTCTCACGCAACTCTCACTTGGATTTTCTGCCGGGATCATGATCTCGGCATCTATTTTTGGCCTACTTATCCCCGCTCAAAATGAGTCATTAGCGCAGGGCTCTGGGATGACTCCGATTGCAGGCGGTTTTATCCTAGGTGTGATGTTTATTATTGCACTAGACAGAATACTTCCTCATTTACATATGTTGGCAAAATCTCCTGAAGGCCCCAAAACCAGTCTTTCAAAACAGGCGCTACTTTTTCTAGCAATCACCATACATAACATCCCCGAGGGGATGGCGGTTGGTGTTTGCGCAGCTGCGGCTGCCACTAACGTAACTCCAGAAAGTATGGGAGCACTCATTGCATTAGCTGTTGGGATCGGCATTCAGAATATTCCCGAAGGGACAGCAGTCTCAATTCCCTACTATGCATCCGGCATGAACCGCGCTAAGGCCTTCATATTGGGATCGCTTTCAGGCATTGTCGAACCAGTTGGCGCAATACTGGTTGTCATATTCGCAGATTTAGTAGTATCCATGCTGCCTTGGTTTTTATCATTTGCGGCAGGAGCTATGCTCTATGTGGTAATTGAAGAGTTGATCCCAGAATCCCACAACATGGGGAATAAGGAATCAGATCTGGCTACGATCTCCGTGCTCTCAGGCTTTCTGCTTATGCTAATGATGGAAAACTTATTAGGCTAGATAATCCATATCTTGCATTCGCAAAATATGTAATAGCCCATGCTTTCTCCCAACGCAACATTTTCATAACTTTGGATCCATTAAGAGGATTCTGTGTCTCACTATTTTGTGAAAATTTATAACAGAGTCTGATAATTTTGAAGACGTATCATGTTTTGATGTTTTTTTAAGGATTATAAATTATTCTTAATAGATAGAATGCCTTTCCCACAAAGTCCTATTCTTTAAATTCATGATTCTTTACACAGTTAACAGAGGCCTGTCAAATTTTTCCAAAATTCCAGATAAAATAACGTGGTACTGTTATAAATTTAGATTGTGGACAAAGCTTGTTAATAAATATTGTTACTTATTGATTTATAAATAGATTAATTATTAAATAAAACTTGACTTTATATTTTTCAACAGAATGACCTTAAATTTTTCCCAACGATATTTTGATAATCCTCAGCTTTTCCGACAAGCAATACAGCATAATTATTAAAGACATTGACTTTCGTATTTGTAATAAAAAATCAAATTCAAGGTAACCAGACACATATACACTGTTATAACAGCATATAAGTCGCCTTTAAGCTATCTTTGAGAAGTTTTTAACATCTTTCATCTATCTTATTAAAAGCTCCAAGTTATATAAAATTTCTCCTGTCTGACAGCTTTTGATATGTGTCAACGTCACAAACCGCCTGTTTTAGCGTTTCGTTTTTAACTACTTGATTTAGTGTTATTTTTATAAAGTCAAATTTATCATATTAAAGTTTTCAACAAGCTATAAGGCGCATATTACTGCAATTTACCCACCTTTTTTGACGCAATCCACATAGTTTCCGACAACGAGTAAGAAAAAATATTTTAAAGATCTTGCAATCCATTTAATTTCATTTTTGAAAGTTTCACTATGACTAGAGTCTGTTTTACAGGCGTATCTATTGAAAATTGAAGAGTCAAAGCCTTGTTTGATATCCCCACCAGATGATTTTTATGTGGGAAATGTAAAAGATCCTTTTTACCCACCACTTTAAAGCTTTTATTCTCGATAACTGCTTATTCCCTGCTGCTTGTTGGTATCATGTGCATCGTTTTAAAAAGGATGTAAAAATGGCTAAAGCAAAACTTCTAAGATCCGGCATGGTAACCTCCGCAATGACCTTTGCCTCACGTATATTAGGAATGGTACGTGATATGGTTATAGCCTCCGTATTAGGTGCAGGACTTTCCTCAGACGTATTCTTTTTTGCAAACCGTATCCCTAATTTCTTCAGACGTCTCTTTGCTGAAGGTGCCTTTGCTCAGGCCTTTGTACCAGTGATGACTAAAACCAAGGAAAACGAAAGTCCTGAGGCTTTGCGGGATTTAGTCTCCAAGTGCGCAGGTACCTTAGGCGGGATCGTATTTGTAGTAACCATAGTCTGCATGCTCTTATCCCCAGTGCTTACGGCAGCCTTTGGCTGGGGATGGTTTAAGGCAGCTATGGAAGGCTCTGCTGATGGGGTTAAATACTACGATGCAGTTGAACTGTTAAGAATCACTTTCCCCTACCTTTTCTTTATTACACTCACAGCTTTGTGCTCATCTGTTTTAAATGTCTTTGGAAAATTCGGTATCCCCGCAGTAACCCCCTGCATACTAAATCTCACCTTAATTGGGGCCGTACTGATTTTCGGCAAGAGTACCGCTGATCCTAACCGAGTACTGGCCTACGGTATGGTCGCAGGCGGTATTTTGCAACTGCTCTTTGAAATCCCCTTTGTCATGAAACTCAAGATGCTGGTGCGTCCACGCTTTGGTTGGTCTCATCCAGGGGTTAAAAAGATAAGACAGCTTATGATCCCAGCAATAATCGGTGTGTCCGCCTCGCAGCTCAATCTTTTTATATCGACACTATTGGCAACCTTTCTTGCAACCGGATCAATCTCCTATCTTTATTATTCAGATAGGTTGTTGGAATTTCCAATCGGTATTTTTGCAGTGGCAATTTCCACAGTGATCCTTCCAGCCCTCTCGCGCGCTGCCCTAAAAGGCGATCCTGTACATTACAAAGAGACACTTGACTGGGGAGTAAAGCTGGTATTGCTGTTGGGTATCCCCTCCATGTGTGGGATCATTGCTATGAGAGAGAGTATCTTAAGAGTACTCTTCATGCGTGGTGCCTTTGGACAGGATCAGGTGATGCTTTCATCAGCATCGCTCCTCGCATCAGTTTCAGGCTTATGTGCCATTATGCTAGTGCGTGTACTGGTGCAGGGGTTTGCGGCAAGGCAGGATACTAAAACTCCAGTACGCTGCTCATTAACATCCATTGCCTGCAATATCGTGTTAAATCTTATTTTAATAAAGCCTCTTGGCTATGTAGGTCTTGCCTTATCCACCGCTCTTGCAGCCTACGTCAATGCCTTTATGCTGCTTTATTTCTTAAAAAAGCGCGATATATATACAATCACCAGATCATCAGCTATCTTCATTATAAAGACTGCAATTGCAGGCCTTGCCATGGCTTTAGTTTTAAGACTATTAGGACCATCAGTTGAGGAATGGTTTGCTATGACCACTCTTACATCAATCATGAATCTTGCCCTATGGATAAGTGCAGGAGCAGTTATTTATTTTGTAGTATCTTTGGCACTTGGGATCAGACCTTCTATACTAAGACGCTAACAAGTCTTCACTAAATACAGTCATTAAAATCGAGCGCTGACAGACATTAGGCGCTCGAGTATCTTCATGCAAGCAATCTCAAATTTCCCTGTTATTCAGGAAAAACAAACTTGTCAGAATTTTTCTCGATTTTTGCAAGCTGTTTCAAGATTTTACCTACAAATTATCCCTATAATCAAAAATGAAGGTTGAACTATCTGTCTGCTTCTTTGGAAGCTAAGGAAGGGGTATATGAGACAGTACAATCGCATCATCGCTGTAATCGAGCCCAGACGCTCTGAACAGTTAGCACTCCTACGTGCAATAGAACTTGCCAAGTACAATCCTCGTGCTGAAATCACAGCCTTACGCTTGGTCTATGACTTTTCTGCCGACATTCACGTCTTAAATCGTATGAGTGAGGAAGCCACCCGTCAGAATGTGCTTGAAACCAACAAGAAACAGCTAGACGAAATGCTCGTTCCTTTCCAGGCTAAGAGCCCTGTTAAGATCACCCCCAAGTGTGTCTACACTCGTGACATTGCTGAAGGAATTCTCGCTGAATCTGATCATGAGAAATGTGATCTTATTATTAAGGCAGCTAACAACCACAAGGTCTTAGATTCCATTCTCTTTACACCTATTGACTGGTATGTGCTCAGAAACTCCGAGGTTCCGGTTGTGATCGTTAAGGAGCACGAGTGGAAGGAGGGTGGCAATATCGTTGTTGCCGTTGACTTCTCCTTTGAAGGTCATCGTGGGGCTAATGTTGCACTCCTGCGTGAGGCTCAGCAGCTTGCCCTTATTACCCACGGTAATATCCATTTGGTGAACTCTGCATCCGTAGTACTGCCTTCCATCATGCTGGAAGTTCCTCACTACGCACCAGAAGTCTTTGCGAAGAACATAGTTAAAGAGCACGAGCGTCGTATCCACGAATTTGCAACTGCTCATAATATTCCGCTTGAAAATTGCCACATCAAGGAAGGAATGCCTGATGAGGTGATCCCTGAGGTTTGCAATCAGCTTGATGCTGAGGCAGTATTCTTAGGATCAGCAGGTCGTAGCGGTGCTATGGCAGCCTTGATCGGTAACACCTGTGAAGAGGTTGTAGATTACATTGCTGCCGATCTTATCGTACTTAACAACAAGACCTTAAGTCGCGATCAAAAGTAGTAGTAAGGCCTTTTGTGCAAGGGTAATTCAATATATATACATTCTCAAAAGGGCGCGCATGCGTCCTTTTTTGTTGGCACATTTTTATAGTTTCCGTTACGGCACTTGACCACCTATCCTCCAAACCCAGAGAACCCAAGTTTCCAACACATCACAAAATTCTGCCTGCTATGAAAAGTCATTTTGTCTTGCAAAGCTCCTCAAAATGTCTGACAGACTAGAAAAACATGTTTAAGTTCCCTTTATTTTTGTGATCTCTATCACAATTCTTGCAAGATGCGTATTTTTTTTTTACTTATCTTAAATAGATGATAAAGTGATCGTGCGTTCGATGAAACGCAAAATTGGCTTATGCCAAATCAAAATTATAAATTTTTGGGATTTTAAATTATGAAGAAGTCAGTATTAGCAGTTGCAATCGCAGCTGCCGCTTTTGCAGCTTCAGCCGCTTCTGCAGCTCAGGTTTATGACAAAGATGGCACCACTTTAGCAGTTGGTGGTCAGGTTGAGTTCATGGCTGGCAACGCTGGTAACACCTATTTCAATAAAGACAGCAAGTCTGCCGATGCAACCACTCGTGACCGCGCTCGTTTGACAATGGCTGGCCGTACCCAGTTAACTTCTGGCATCGCAGCTTATGCTTATAATGAGTGGCAAGCTGATCACTCAGGTGTTTCCGGTGATGATGCAACTCTAAAAGCTCGTCAGCAGTACTTAGGTGTTGATTTCGGTCAGTTCGGTAAGGTTCAGATGGGCCGTTACAAGGATCCTTTCGTTTTTGCATCATCTGCCGTTGATGTATTAGATGAAGTTGGCGTCTTTGGTGGTAACGACGAGCGTAATTCTGGTCACCTTTCTTATATGTGGAAGGGCTTCGGC
>CAVJLP010000042.1:0-16727 GCA_963650525.1 Firmicutes bacterium CAG:534 | reverse complement strand
ATCAAATTAGGGATGGAAGAGAATTAAGCATCCAGAGCCTCATGCAGTTATGTACGACCCCTGCTGGTGCATTACAGATCTTGTCTGATGCTTTTGATCTTAAGAGATTGCTAACAGATGCAAAAGTCAAGAGTTAATTCATGCAATCGCCCTGTTTTATGTGGCTATGTGTGCAACTTTTCGGTTATATAACTTAATTAAGCATTTGTTTTAAATTATAGTCTCAATATCAGAAAAATTCTAATATCAATGTTAGAAAAAATCCTACATCCATGTTTAAAAAATTCAATTCAGAAGATAATAAAAAAGCATCAATCTAAGTGATATTAAATAAATAATATATTGAATTTTAAGGCTTTCTCTGCGTAATTTAGGCTATAATGTATTCCATGAAAATAGTTTTGCGTTTTATAGTGTTATTTGCTTTCTCATTACTGTTATTTGCAGGACAGAGCGTTTACGCATGTGAAATGCATGATGCAAACATTGAGAAAACATCGCATACTATTGAAAAGAGCGTGAACACAAAAATCTTGTCTGTAGCAAGCGCTAACCATGATAGTGGATGTTGCGCTCACGGAGTATCTATATGTTGTATGACCTATGAAAGCTGTTATATAGCTTTTCACGCAGTCGTATTTCCTAAAAATGGCAGAATACATACTCCTTTTGACTATTACTATTCCTTGACATTATGCCCAGAAGAACGTCCTCCTGCGGTTTAAAAGTATCTTTAACTTCCTATTTTTTGTTTTTTTATTAATGCTTTTTTTACTTAAGAGGACTAGTTATGTCTATGACTCATTACATGGAGCTGTTGATGGAGAACAGCCCTTATAACCTTTTGATCTTTATGGCTTTACCGGTAATACTCGCAGAGACTATAGCCATAACAGAGCTTGTTCTTTTATTTGCACACAAACCATGGCGCGGAGTAAAAGCACTCAACAAGTATTCAGCTATTCTTGTCGGTATTGTATTTTTGGCAATTATCGTTTGGCTAGTTCCCAATGTGATATATCCTCTTTCTGTAAACGATCAATGGCGAGGCTTAATCGACATGATAGCCGTGATCAGTTTTGCATTAGCCGGGATCCCCATGATTATGCTGGCATTGTTAAGATTGGGGGTGATCTTTAAGCGTTGCGGCGAGAGAGCTATGACAGGCATTGAGGTCGCATTTGTTTCTTCGTTCCTTGTTCTCTCCCATGTGGCTATGATTGCTGGCATGGCTGATCCGTCTGTCTTTTCAGCACCGTCTACGATCATGGATCATTCAATGCATGAACACTTAGAATTGCCAGATATGACGGAACATCATCACACTATGCAAGCACATTATCACTGATCGTATAAAATAAAACCGTCAGTGGTTATACTGGCGGTTTTCTTATTTCTGCAATATATAAAAAAGCGGCCTAAAGCCGCTTTTAAAAAATCACTTCTTATATTCAGGAACAAACCACATACCGTCGTTGTTCTTATCCATATATTCTTTAAACTCAGCTGACTGATAGGCTTTAACAATATCCTGAGCCCAGACTGAATCCTTATCCTTCTCCTGAGTTACAAGTTGCAACAGCAAATGCGGCAAAATGGTCTCATTGCCAAGAGAGGTCTTAGGATCAACATGAGAATTGTAAACCACTGAGCCGGTAATAACGATATAGTCAAAGTCGGTTGCAACTGAAGGAATGGTCAGGGACTTCATTTCGGTAAACTTCAGGTTGTGAGGATTCTCAATAATATCCTGCTGAGTTACAGTTGAGATATCCTTTGAAGGATCAAGCTTGATCCAACCGATCTTCTGCAAAATTGCATAGGCACGAGAGGTATTAGAGGCATCACTTGGAACTGCAACTGAATCACCGTCTTCAACCTTGGATAGATCGTTCTTTTCGCCCGGATAAATACCAGCAAGCACAGTTGGGATCGGAGTTAGGGCTGCAAGATGACCATCCTGGCTTTGGTTGAAGTTATCCATATAGGCGATATGCTGCTCAACATTAAAATCAACTTCGCCGTCATTTAGGGCTAAATCTGCCTGTAGAAGATCTGACAGATCTACAGCTTTTACGGTATAACCTTCTTTTTCGAGTATGGGTTGAACGCCATTTATGAAGAGCTCTGAATAGGGGCCCTGAGATTTTGAGAAAGTTAGGGTTGAGTGGTCCTTATCAAAGGCGTTGGCAGATTGTGCTGCAATGGTAAGTGCAAAGGCAGTTGCAATTGCGGTAACACGATTTGCAAGTTTGGACATTTTTATTATCTCCATATTAAAGCCGGGATCTTTCTGATCAGCGGCTGCGAGTTTTAAAGGCAAAATGATTGCCGATTGATTGAATAAGTTGTACAAAGGCAATGAGAACAATCACGGTAAAGAGCATAAGCGGGAAGTTCATGCGTTCATAGCCATAGGTTAGGGCCAGATCGCCTACACCGCCAGCACCAATTACGCCAGCCATGGCTGTAGCTCCAAGCAGGCCTATGGTTCCGGTGGTAATTGACAGTATCAAAGAGCCACGAGCCTCAGGAAGCAAAAAATGCCAGATTATCTGGAAGACATTTGCTCCCATGGATTGAGCTGCCTCAATTATTCCCTTATCAACGTCTAAGAATGAATTTTCAAAAAGACGTGCCAGATAGGGGGCGATAAATATAGTAAGAGGTACTAATGCTGCAGTAGTTCCGATACGAGTACCTACGAGCCATTTTGTAAATGGCATAATAAATACCATCAGAATGATAAAGGGTACAGAACGCAACACGTTGATTATGGTATTTATCGTGATAAACACCGGTTTATTGCGCAGAATGCCGTCTTTATTGGTTAATACCAAAGTCACCGCTAAAATCATGCCAATAAGCGAGCCTAGGAAAAGGGCAGCAAAGAGCATGTAGAGGGTCTGACCTGCGCATAGCATCATCTGATCTTGAGTGATACCTAATGATTTAAAGAAAGCGTTCATCAGATTTTAAGCTCCTCCCACTCAACACCACGTGATTCAAGAAACTGGGTTACACGTTGAATATTTTCGCTTTTACCTTTTATTTGCATAATGATCACACTGAGCACAACCCCTTGAAGCTCAGTTACCGAGGCAAACATAACATTTGATTCAATTTCAAAGCCTGTATCGATCTTCCAGATCATGTTATCGGTATAACTGTCTGCTCGCAGACGGAAGCGAATGAGCTTGTAATGCGAGGTATCATTCTTTAGGGTGGTGATAAGACTCTGCGGGATCTGATCAGGAATTACCGCAGATACAAATCGTTTGGAAATAGTGGTATGAGGATCAGAGAACACATCAAGCACGCTGCCATACTCGGCAACACGTCCATTTTCCATCACAGCCACGGTATCGCAGAGTTTGGTGATGACATTAATCATGTGAGTTACAAATAATATAGTCACATGCAACTCTTTGTTTACGCGCTGCAGAAGCTTAAGGATCTGCTCGGTGGTGTCAGGATCAAGGGCAGAAGTGGCCTCATCGCACAGTAAAATTTCAGGAGCCGTGGCAAGAGCTCTTGCAATGCCGACACGCTGCTTTTGTCCACCTGATAGCTGTGACGGCATGGCCTCAGCGCGATCCTCAAGACCTACGAACTTTATAAGCTCATCAACACGTGCTTTAATCTTCTCCTTTGGCTCATGATTTAATACTAGTGGTATTGCTATATTGTCAAAGACACTTTTGGATTCAAGCAAATTAAACTGCTGAAAGATCATGCCGATGTTTTTGCGCAGGGATCTTAATTTATTACCCTTAAGAGAGGCTACATCCTCACCTGCAACATATACCTTTCCTTCAGTTGGAGTTTCAAGGGCACTAACCATACGCATCAGCGTTGATTTTCCGGCACCGGAAAATCCTATGATCCCGAAGATTTCACCTCTTTTTACATCTAAGGTGACATCCTTTAGGGCCTGAACTTCGCGTCCGTGGACTTTAAATCTTTTTCCAAGATGCTCAAAGCGTACCATTACCTGAGCATCATCTGATGCCTTGGAAATATTAATAGCTTCCATGACTATTTCCTAAAGTTTTTAAGATAATGCATGGCAAGATCTGCCATGAATTTTGCTGCAGGGAATAAGGCTTTTTCATCTGCAGTAAAGCCCGGATTATGATTAGGTAGTGACGGGCCTGTGCCTATCTGCACAAATGCTCCCGGCAGAATTTCTTCATAAAGAGCAAAGTCCTCTCCACCTAATGATGATGGGGGCATGGCGGTATCAAATCCCTGCTCTTTGGCATACTCGCGCGCAAAATCAGAGAGTGCCTTGTCATTTTGCATAGGAGGCAACCCCATTACCCAGGTGATTTCAAATTTAACACCAAAGGTTTTAGCAATACCTTCGCCGATTTCGATTAGGCGCTCCTTAACAAGCTTGCGGCTTGCGACCGTCATCGTTCTAATTGTTCCTTCAAGCAGGGCGGTCTCTGGTATAACATTCCAAGTATTACCGGCTTGAAAATGAGTAATTGAAAGCAGATTTGCATCAAAAGGATTTGAATTGCGGCTTACAATGGTCTGGGCCGCAGTGACAAATTGAGCTGCAACTGCCAATGTATCAATACCCTGCTCAGGATGTGCTGCATGGGTTCCTTTGCCTTTAAATACAATCTTAAATCTGTCTACGGCAGCATGAGTTGCGCCTTCTTTTATCGCAAGTGTGCCTGGGAGAAAATCATTGATGGTATGAATACCATAGATTGCCTCAACGCCATCTAAAGCACCGGCCTCTATTATTTTCTTAGCACCTCCCGGTGCTTCCTCAGCAGGCTGAAATACAACACGTACCTTGCCTTGAATTTCTTTTTCGTGCTCTTTTAGGAAAAAAGCTGCACCAAGCATAGTCGCTGTGTGAAAATCATGACCGCAGGCGTGCATTACACCGGCAATTTTTGATTTATAGGGAAGATTTGTCTCCTCCTGTACGGGGAGCGCATCGATGTCGCAACGCAGAGCAACTATTCTGTCGCCATGGCCTATTTCACAAACAACGCCTGTTTTAAGATCCAAAGGAAGGATCTTGATATCGGCATCCTGTAGCTCCTTTTTAATGAGTTCGGTTGTTTTGAATTCCTGAAATGAGAGTTCTGGATTTTCATGAAGATGGTGAAAATCTTGAGAGATTTTTTGTGCTATATGTTGAGTATCCATGATCCTAATCCTCATCACTTATCTCAATTAGAAAGAGATTTCTTCTCTTTCGTTTGAACTATATTTGCACGTGCAGATATAAAATTCAACTAAATTGTGATCTATGTATGATTACATCTGGTTTAATACCTTTTTTCATAAAAATTTACGCTTTTTTGATCCAAAAATGATCATCACATAAACATGGGGTAGAATAGCGAGCTTCGGAGGCTTGCGTGAATAAACTATTTCTTGGACACTTTTGTGTCATTTTTACAGTTTTTATCTGGGGTATTACCTTTGTATCATCCAAGGTATTAATTGAAGAGCTTACTCCGGTAGAGTTGTTGTTTGACCGTTTTGTTATTGCCTTTATCGCAATGACTTTATGGATGAGAAGTTTTAAGCTACCACATACGCTAAAGCTTAATTTTTATTGTGCTGCCGCAGCCTTCTTTGGCATTACTTTCTATTTTCTGATGGAAAACGGAGCTCTTATGTATGCTCCATCATCAAATGTATCGCTGATTGTATCCTCAGCTCCATTATTCGTAGGCATAATTGACAGACTTTTTGGTGGTACTACCAGATTAAGGATAAATTTTTGGGTTGGTTTTATCGTTGCATTTGCAGGTATTGCTTGTCTTTCCTGGAATTCATTGACCTTAGAGTTAAATCCCCTAGGTGATTTCTTCTCTTTGATGGCTGCACTTACTTGGGCCTTTTACAACCTTTTTGTACGCAAGATCTATGATGCCGGCATTGGTGTTGCACGTTGCACTCAGCTCCTGTTCTTCTATGGTGTCCTGCTTACGGTGCCTTTTTTCCCATTTATGGGTTATGAATTCAAATTTGAGGTTCTAACTAAGCCAGTTATCTTCTGGAATCTTATTTTCCTAGGAGTATTATGCTCATCAATTGGATTTGCTACCTGGAATATCGGTCTTAAGTATATTGGCGCCATTAAGACCAATGTCTATCTTTACGGTCAGCCTGCGATCACGGCAGTTTTTGCATTTATTCTAATTTCAGAGCCCATAACCTTGTATACGATTGTGGGCATGGTGCTAATTACTCTAGGTATGATCATCTCCCAAGATCTTAACCTTTTCATAAGACCCAAGGCTGCGCTAAAGGAGCAGTAATATGGCCAAAAAAGCTTCTTTGCAAAAGGAAAACAGTGTTGATTGTGGTTATCTCATACCTAATCTTAGAAATGATGCTGTACACAGAACTGAGATCATAGTTAAAAAGAGTCGCTTTATTACTTCCATCGGTCATTGCAAGGGCACTGATGAGTGTAAGAATTTTGTACAGAAAATTGCCACTGAATTCTCTGATGCACGCCATAATTGCTTTGCTTTTTGTGGCGGATTGCCTGGAGATACAGGGCACGCTGGGTGCTCTGATGATGGCGAGCCGTCAGGTACTGCCGGCAGGCCTATGCTTACGGTGCTACTGCATTGTGGCGCAGGTGAGATCTGCTGTGTGGTGACCAGATATTTCGGCGGTATTCTTCTGGGCACCGGGGGGCTTGTGAAGGCTTATCAGGATAGTGTAAAGACAGCCTTGGACAGTCTTGATCTTACCCCCATGATCCTGATGCAGGTAGTGCATATAGAAATATCACCTAGGTTCATCACCTTATTGCAGCGTCTTTTGGCAGAGGTCGGAGGAGAAATTAAGCAAAGCTCCTTTGGCGAAAAAGCAGTATATGATTTAGATATTCCGCAAATGCAGGCAGATTTCTTCTGTCAGAAATTGCAAAGTACCTGCTCAGGTAGCGCCGTAATTAAGCTTGTAAATTAGCCAAATACTCCATGCTCAATCAATACCTTTATTCCGATTAAGGCTAGAACTGTAGCCCCCAGAAGATTCATTACTCGGTCTAGGATCCTGATGTGAGATAAGGGCGTTGCGGCATAAAAGCTAAATAATGAAAGCGTAAAGCAGACTATGCCGATGATAGCTGATGCATAGAAGATCCTGCTTTCAATCGTTCCTATGGACATGCCTACTGCCAGTGCATCTAACGAGGTTGCAACGGCTAGAAACAAAACCGTCAACGGCTTTATCAGGCCACAGTTGCTTTCTTTTTTTTCCTCGTCCTTGCTAAATCCTTCTTTTACCATGTTGAAGGATACTGCGATAAGAAGGCCGAATGCTACCCAATGATCGTAGTTATCAATCAAACTTAGCAGGGCTCCGCCACCAAAAAAACCGGTGACTGGCATTAGAAACTGAAAGATACCAAAGGCTGAGGCAAACATCAGTGCGTTACGGCGACGCTCCTCATGAGAATATTTTCTCTGCCCGTAAATTACCGAACAAACCATGGCATCACATGACAGTGCAATTGCCAGTAAGAGGATCTCAAAAAAATTCATATATGTTTATACTTTTAGTAATTTGAGAACGTATTGTACTTACATAAGGTTAAATCTCAAGTGATATTCCTGCGGCAGGATCGTCTGCTAGTCCTTTTTCATCATGACTGCCTGATAGAGGTCTGATCCTGCCTAATCTTGGAGCGGATGCCTTGGGCTCAAAGCCTAAATTTTCAAGAGTCTGGGCAAGCTCGACGCTGTGATTCTGAACTGCCTTAAGTCCCTCTAGAGTTTCTGTTGCAAAGGAGAGCCTGATCTCAGGGAATGCGGCTACGGCCTTGATTTCAATTGCACCTAATGCTTTTAGATCAAACTGGAAGGTAAGGTGCCAGACATTTTTTTGCTCATCCTCTGATTTGCGGATCATCAGCGCCCCTTCCTTGCCTCCATCATAGCTAGGTGGTAGCGGTAGGGGTCTGTTTAACAGAGGATGCGTATTTTCATCTCTTTTCTGCAGGCGGGAGATCTGCTCGAGGCTTTCGCTACACAGTTTTTCCAGCCTTTTTTTAACATCATCTGAGGTATCTGCCAGAGCATCAAGCGCATCATCTAGGGATGATAGATTTTTTTTCTTTAAAAAGCCGGCAACATTTTTTCCAAGTTGCTTAAAGCGTAGACATAGAAGCAAGAAGGCCCATTGCTGCAACGCTATAGCTCGTGGAGATTGTGGTGACATCGGGCCTGTTACAAAGGATAGCCAGCTGTCAGCTGCAGTCAGATCAGAAAGGGGTGATAAAAGTTTATTTTTAAGCTCCAGAGCTTCTTTTTTTATGCTCTCAGCTAAGGTGCTATCGCTTGCAACTGCACTTAAGCTTTTTAGATACACATCAAAGGGTGTATTCATTGAAGGTACCTTTAATGAGACTTCGGAGGCCGCTATTGACTGTGTCTTTTGAACAGCATTTTCATTGCTGTTTTTACTAAAAAGTGAGGCTATTTTTCTAAACAAACCACCTTCACTATTGGCTGTAGCTACCTCAATTTTACTTTGCTCAGGGATGGGCATGGAGCCGCCAGTGGTAACACTTGAGGCTACAGAGGGAAGTGGGGCTGATAAAGTTATATTTTCAGCATCATCTATATAAGCATCTGAGTCTTTTACCGTGAGGCTTTCATTAATATCTCCCCGCTTGGGCTCGGTGTTGCTTTGTAAATGGGTAGTGTTTATCTCCTCGCTATCAATCTCCTGTGAGATATTACTAGGTAAAGCACTTGCATCTAATGCTTTGGCATTGGCAAGAGCCATCTCAGAGAGGCTGACGTTGTTCTGATTTGTTTTTAAGGAGTCCTTTATCCTAGGATCGTTTTCTTTAATAATATCCTTGGTAACAGTGCTTTCATTTACTGCAACATTGGCAGTATCTTTCTTATCTGATGACGCTGTGCTTTCAACATCATAGTCCTGCACTTTTGCATTTATCTGAGGATTAACTTCATCCTCCTTTGCCAAGGGCGCAAAGACACTCTCCTCATCTTTTATTTCAGAGTCTTTTTTTTCTGCAGTGTCAGTCTGCGTTGCTACAGCATCCTCACTTTTTCCTTCGCTGACAGATAAGGTAGCCTGCTCACAGGTTATGTTTTTTTTTAAGGAGTCAGCTGAAACCTCTTGATCACTTTTTTCTTGTGAGCTGGTGTTTTTTAACTTTGAAGCATTATCTGAGTTGTCCTGCTCTAGTGTCTTCATGGCAGGATCTGTTTTTAAATTAGATACGGCAGAACTTTGGGTATTTGAATTATTACCGATATTTTCGTTAGGATCTGCTAAAGCAGTGCTATCTCCATCCTCTGACATCAGACGTTGCTGCTCTGATAAAACCTGCGAAATTACGTGTTTTGAGCTTAGCACCTGAGCCTCAGATACTGCCGCAAAGGTTTTTAGTTCATCGGCATTAAAATCCTGCAGAGGTAAATCCATCCCCGGAACTGATGCCATGCTTCCAAAAAACGAGCTCTGGACAGCAGAATAGGAAATTTTAACCTGCGCATTATCCAAGTTTGATATTTTTGATGATGGGGAATTACCAGATGCAGCTACATTTAAGGTATTTGATGAGACCTTGGACATTGTAGTCTCTGTTTTTTTTGCATTTTGATCATCTGGATATTGCGCAGGATCTGGAAGCTTACCACCTTCAGCTATTTTCTGACGCTCGATCCGAAATTGTCGTTCAAGCGATGAGGCGCGGGAGGCAAGCTCGCGTAAATTGGTGGTATTTTGCGCTGTATTGTCGTTGCCACTGCTATTTTTTACAGAGCTCTCGGTACGGATTAAATTGCTGCGACGAGCCTTTTCTGCAGCTCGGGCAATGATCTGCTTTATTCTTTCTGAAGGCTCTGATGGCAGGGTATTGTTCTCATTTGGATCGGTATTATTTTTCTTAAAGATATCAAGATAGGTATCATTATTTCTATCATTTTGCAAAGCAGAGGATCTAAGCGAGGGCTCTTTTGAATTTTGCACTACAGCTTCGCCTGCCTCATCGGGAGCATCATTACCATCATAGATTGCAATATGCTTTAATACATCATGAGAGTTGTTTTTGATAAAAGAAACTGTACTGCTTAGAAGACGGGTAGTGGCGTTTTTTTGCTTTATAGATGGCTCATCAGCACTTAAATAGATCCCGCGTACGGATAGGTCACGGATTAAGCCTGCTCCCATGGTTTTATGGCAACTAAGTTCTGCAAGAGCTTCTGTCACAGCTTTGGCGATGGCATTGCCAGTGGAACTTCCTTCCTTAAGTGATAAGGGCAGATCATTAAAGGCTTTTTTTAAGGTAGCACTTGCATCCCGTCCTCGTACAAAGCCCTCTGCTGTTGATAAAAGCTTGGCGGTGCTATCCTGCAGATTTTTATCTCTGTCAATTAATTTGCCACTTAAGTTAGTGTAAGGGGTATCACTACTACCGTTTTGTCCCTGAGATCTTAATACCTTATCAGAGCATTCAATATCCTTACTAAGATTGCTATGCAATGAGCTTAAGGTACGTTGTAATCCCTCAGAAACATCAGGGCGCTCCTTAGCGAGAGTTTGCAGATAATTAAGCGCACTTTGGCGATTTAACTGAGCAGTATTATTCTGTGTTTTGTTTTTTTCAGCAGTGCTTTTAATATCAGTAGCAATGGTTTTATCTGTTTTAAGCTCAGTTGTTTGCATGATTTAGCCTATTAACTCTCGACATTTGCTATAGGTTGTCTGTTTTTACTAAAAGTACAATTTGATAAAATGTATTATAACGTGCGTCTACTATAATGCAGATGTTCTGAATGTTTTAGAGGTTTTTATGTTAAAAAGAGTAGCTTGCGTGATAGCGATGACGGCGTCACTGGTTATGTCATCAGGTGCCATTGCCCAGCACACGAGTTTCAATCCCATGGCTCCGCGTCAGATTTATCAGCAACTCTCTGAGGCTGACTATAGCTACGGCTACTCGATTTTACCTGGTAATTCCATTGATGGTATTGAACCTGTTAACCGCTATGTAGGCTGGTCTATTAATTATTATGCACTTGATCGTTATTTTTTAAGACCTGTAGCTCATGGTTATGCCCATTTGCCTCAGTTTATGCAAGATGGCGTTGGCAATTTCTTTTCTAATATCTCTGAAATCAACAATACCCTGAATAATCTGCTCTTAGGTCAATTTGCCGATAGTGCAAGCTCCTTTGGACGTCTGCTTATTAATTCAACTTTGGGCTTATTAGGTCTTTTTGATCCGGCCTCGCATATGGGCCTTCAAAAGCATGCTATGAAGATGAATACCGTATTAGGCAAATATGGTGTTGATCAGGGTGAATATCTGATGGTACCGTTTATGGGGCCCACCACTGAGCGTAATTTACATGCCTCAGCTGCTGATAATTGGTATTACTATGTTCTAAATGAGCCTTTTATTACCGCAGCTTGCTATTTAATTGAAGGAATTCATACCCGTGCCCAATATATTTCACAGGAGAAATTTATTGATGATGCAGTTGATCCTTATGCACAACTTAAGCAGATCTATCTCTCTCATGAGCAAGGTTTAGTTGATCCTGATGCTGCGCTTAAGGATGACAAACAAGCAGTAGATGATGCCTATTTAGATGAAATCGATGAGAATTAAATAAAAATGAACGAGAATTCTTCATCCCTAGACGAGCTTCGTGGCCGCATTGATGAGTGCGATGAAATCCTATTTAGACTTCTGGCAAGACGTCAGGAGCTCGTAAAACAGGCAGCCGTGGCCAAGGTTGAGCACAAGGATGCTGCTTATTCCACTGCACGTGAGCAGTACCTCATTGAAAGCCGTGAGGAAATGGCCCAGAGAGCAGGACTTCCAAAAGGCTTTGCCTCCGATCTTATTAGAAGAGTGCTACGCGAGAGCTATCAGAGCTCAGGTACAGGTGCTTATCCGCGTCTTATGCCTTATGACGGAGATGTTGTCATAGTAGGTGGCAACGGCGGTATGGGTAAGATCTTCAGAAGATATTTTGAAGCCTCAGGCTACAGGGTATTTTGCTTTGGACACAGTGGCTGGGATAAGGCCCCAGAATATTTTAAAAATGCCAAGATAGTTATCATTACGGTACCAATTGATGTGACTGAGGATATTATCAGGCAGTGTGAACCCTTTTTGCGCGAGGATATGATCTTATGCGATCTAACCTCAGTTAAAGCCCCAATTGTAAAATGCATGCTCGAGCATCATAGAGGTCCTGTTTTAGGTCTACATCCTATGTTCGGGCCTGATATTAAGAATTTGGTAAAACAGGTTATTGTTACAGTTCCTGCTCGTTTTAAGGAAAAGAGTGAATTTTTAGTAAAGCAACTTGAATTATGGGGCGCCAGCACTGTAGATTGCGATGCAAGAGAGCACGATAAGGCAATGAGCATTATTCAGGCGCTAAGACACTTTACTACCTATGCCTACGGCACCTTCATGGCCTCTACTAATGCCGATCTGCATAAGCT
Organism: Firmicutes bacterium CAG:534; assembly: GCA_963650525.1. Lineage (GTDB taxonomy): Bacteria > Pseudomonadota > Gammaproteobacteria > Enterobacterales > Succinivibrionaceae > Succinivibrio. The sequence continues at coordinate 4,232 of CAVJLP010000042.1, read as the reverse complement.
TTTAGAACTTAGCTCTCCTATTTATCGTCTGGAGCTTATGATGGTAGGTCGTCTTTTTGCTCAGGATCCGCGCCTGTATGCAGATATCATTATGTCATCTGATGATAATTTAAAGTTGGTATCAGACTATATTGCAAGCCTTAAGCCTGAGCTTGAGGTTGTCGCTAATAAAGATGTTCAGGAATTTGAACGTCGTTTCTTAAAAGCTCGTGCCTACTTTGGTGAGCTATCTGAACAATTTTTAAAGGAAAGCTGTAATTTGCTAGCCTCAGCACAGGATCAACGCTAACAATTAGTGTATAAATATGCGGAGTTGTTAATGTTAAATTGAAACTTCGCATATTTGTGATCTCCTAGGTGATCTGTATACAGGCTATCATTTTTAATCATATGACTCCTATCCATCTTATATTCTAACCATGATAATTATAAAAAGCATTGGCATAATTGCGATATATGCCTTGATAAGTTTGGTATTTGTAGGCTGTGATGACTCTTCTTCACCAAATGTAAATGAAAGCTTACCTATAGTCACCGTTGGCTCTGATATTTATCCTCCATTTAATTATCTAGATGAAGATGGAAAACCAACTGGAATAGATATTGAGCTTGCAAAAGAGGCTTTTCATCGGATTGGATATAGGATCAAAATCAAGCAGATTGACTGGGAGAAGAAAACCGAACTTGTCGAAAGTGGACTAATTGATGCGATCTGGGGATGCTTTTCTATGGAGGGGCGTCTTAATGATTATAGCTGGGCCGGTCCCTATATGGTCAGTAATCAGGTAGTAGCTGTCAATCAAAGCAGTGATATTTATCGACTAGCAGATCTGGCAGGAAAAAATATTGCTGTTCAATCGACAACTAAGCCTGAGGGAATATTTTTAAAAAGAGCCGATAAGAGAATTCCTCTAGTTAGTAATCTTATCAGTATGGAAAATCGTGCACTGATTTTTACCTTTTTAGGTAAGGGGTATGCAGATGCTATTGCTATGCATGAAACCTCAGTTCTGCAGTATATAAAAGATTATGATGCCAAGTTTAGAATTTTAAAAGAGCCTTTGATGAGAGTTGGTATTGGTGTAGCTTTCTCTAAAAATGATAAACGAGGGATCTGTGAGCAATTAGATAAGGTTCTAAATGAGATGCGTATAGATGGAACCTCTGCAAAAATAATTAGCAAATATTTAGGCGATCCTGCCAAATTTTTAGAGGTAAGTGATCTTGCTTATTAAGACAGAGACATTGAAAAGACACAATCTTTTCATAACTTTAGCGGTAGTATTTGGTTTGTTCCTTTTATGTGCTGTTAGCACTTTTTCAGTTTTGATAGATAGAAACAATCTTGAAGAAACAATGCTTAAAACTGTCAATTATATGAAGGTGCAATGTTCTACCTATACTAAATTTAATGAATCAAATGAGTCACAAAGTTTACTTAGAACAATAGAAAATTCTCGTCAAATTAGTAAAAAAATTGCTACTAGTTTGCAATCAGGAGATAGCCTAAGTGCACCTTTGTTACGTGAATTAGCTAGGCAGTTTTGGGTCAGTGGTGTGGTTGTATTAGATAAAGATGGCAATATTGTTTGTGAATACCACGATCATCTAGCTATTGGTAACATCCTAAACAAGAAATTACATAATGAAGTATTGATAGATACTGCTATTTATCCTCAAAAAACTTACACTAGCCGTATTAATTTAGCAGATGGCGCTCATATAGACTATGGCGCTTGTACGAGAACAGATAAAAAAGGTGTAATAGTTTCTTATTATTTTACGAGTGCTGAATATGCCCAAAACTACACCTTAACTTTACAGTCTCTCCTTTCTGGTTTCAGCATTTCATCTGATGGCACGATTATAGTGGCCGACGAAGGTAAGGTCATTGCAAGTAACAATACTGCATTTATTGGGCAAAAAACCATTGATAATGTCCTGCTACAAGAGCTAAAAGGAAAAGCTAACAGCAAGCACATATCCTTTATTAATGCTAATGGCAAATACTATTTAGGGATCATGCTTAAACAAAGGGCTCATTACATTTATGAATATGTCCCCTTTACTAAAATGTTTCATACAGTGCCGCAAAATATCATGCTGGCAATTATCGTTTACCTATTAATTCTGTTTTGTTTTTATGCATTTGGTCGTAGGGCAAATAAGGAGTATGAACTTTTACAGGTTGCAAGAGACAAAATCTATAAGGATAGATTAAAAGAAGAAGCTAAAAAAGCAGAGCAGGCTAATATTGCAAAAACTCGTTTTTTGCAACGCATGAGTCATGATATTAGAACTCCAATCAATGGCATCTGTGGCATGCTTGAGGTAGCCGAGTATTATAAGCATGATTTAAAAAAACAAGATGAGTGTCGTGCACAGATAAGGGTCGCTTCTAAGTTATTGCTTGAGTTAGTCAATGAAGTGCTAGACATGGGCAAGCTTGAGTCTGGTAATGTTGTATTAGAAGAGATCCCATTTAATCTTAAAGATATAGCATTAGAGGTAATAACGGTTATAGAAAGATTAGCCTCTGAGCGTGGGATCAGTGTGATTCATGACGGAAAACATGTTAATCATTGGAATTTAGTTGGTAGTCCTGCTCATGTGAAACGATTACTCATGAATATTTTGAGCAATGCAGTCAAATACAATAGGGAGCATGGCAAGATCATTATTAACTTCCGTGAGCTCTGTGTGGTAGATGATACCGTTACCATAGAGTTTACCTGTGAAGATAATGGTCTAGGTATGACTCCTGAATTTATGCAAAAGGTCTTTGACCCTTTTGCTCAGGAAAATAATGAAAATCAGGCCAAATATGCTGGAAGTGGCTTAGGAATGGCTATCAGCAAGGCCCTAGTTGAAAAAATGGGTGGAACTATTAGCGTTGAAAGCAGTAAAGATGTAGGAACAACATTTTGTGTGACTATACCTTTTAAAATTGCGTCCATTGCTAATAAGGTTAGTTCTGAGCATTGTCAACCCATCACCTCAATTAAAGATCTGCATATATTGCTAGTGGAGGATAACGAATTAAATATGGAAATATCCTCCTTTATGCTTGAAAAGGAAGGGGCAATCATCACTAAAGCTTATAACGGTCAAGATGCCTTAGATAAATTCAAAGCATCAAAAGAGGGCTTTTTTGATGCCATTTTGATGGACGTGATGATGCCAGTGACAGACGGCTATGAGGCTACTAAAAAGATCCGTGCTCTGGTACGAACCGATGCAAATACAGTTCCTATTATTGCTATGACCGCTAATGCTTTTGTTGAAGATAAGATGAAAGCAAAGAATGCGGGAATGAATGAGCATTTAGCAAAGCCTTTAAATTCAAAGCAGGTAATTAATACTATCGCCGTTATGGTAGGTAATCGCAGAAATATTGAGATGTCATTGAACGTTTAAGGTAGGGGTGTTCTTTTTGCGCATGACAATAAATGGAGCAATTTTCTTAGTAACATAAATTTTTATAAAAGAACTTGTTTAAGATCAAAATATTCACTATTATGCGCGCTGTGCAAATTCTTTAGGAATCAACACCTAGAGAATTTTTTTTCATTATTAGTAACATTAATCATGATCATCAGACAATTAGCTATTATCTTTGGTTGTCTTGCGCTCGGCGAACTGATCATTTTCCTCACCGGCCTTCCAATCCCATCAAGCATCGTTGGTATGCTTTTGTTAACTGCGGCACTTAAATTTAAGATCCTGCGTCTTGAATGGGTGCAGGGCATCTCCGATTTTTTAGTAGGTACCATGGGCTTTTTCTTTGTACCACCTGGAGTTGCGGTGATGCTGCATTTTAAGTTAATTCAGGCTGAACTATGGCCAATACTTACTGCAACCGTTGTTTCAACTCTTTTGGTGCTTGCTGTAACTGGTTGGGTACATCAATGCTATAGCGGTGCGGAGCGCCGTGTTAAGCAGAAATTTAGCAAGAATAAAGATGCTATTGATAATAGTATTGAAACTAAGGATAAAGAGGCTTAATCATGACTGCTTATTTTGAAAATGAGTTTTTCCTTATAGCCTTTACCTTCTGCTGCTATTTTGTAGGTAAGCTTCTGCGTAAATACACAGGCTGGGTTATCATGAATCCCATTTTGGTTGCCATCATTTGTGTGATCGTTTTTTTGAAAGTAACCGGCGTGCATTATGAAGCCTATGCACAGGGTGCTCATATGATCGATTTTTGGTTACGACCTGCCGTTGTAGCC
>CAVJLP010000041.1:0-19129 GCA_963650525.1 Firmicutes bacterium CAG:534 | reverse complement strand
TCCGTTCCGCCAACTCTTTTGATGAAAGCACCTATGGGTGCTTTTTTTGTTTCTGTATGATTAGTAACATATTTTGTGTTCTACTTCTCAGCATTTCTTAGAGAACCAATCTTTATTGCCTTAGTAATGTTCATGGCTGTGGCAATTTATCATTTGTAGATCAGATCTTAGAAAATTGTGCAATGAAAAAAAATTGAGTCCAATTTTCTTAAATCCTCACAATGGCTTTTTTAAAGCATTAACTCTTTCTCATCAGTTGTATAGATTTGAAAGAGGATGCTTTAAAGACCTCTGTATCTGCCGCCTTCAACCTCTCGCTCTATGTAGAGAAGTGATGATGATCTGTAACCGTGATGATGCGAGCAAGACTTTATACACACAGCTCCGAGTATAGCCATAACATAGAAGCATCCTATGATGACAACTAGCATATTGTTTTCTATCTTGTCTTTGATTGTTTCTTTTTCAGGTTGCTTTTTTTTTAAACGTCTTTGTAGATCGGATCGTTTTTTTTTTTACAAGAGCAATGCCTTCAAGCAGTTGAATTCTTTCATCTGGTGGTACTCTGCTTAAAATATTGTGATCTAGAGGTTTTCTGTAAATGTCATCATTTGGCTTATTTAACTTTTGGTATGTGTTGCGCGCTAAGGCTCTGGTGAGAAGAGCAAAGCTCTCTTTGAGCTTATTAAATTCAACGGTATCATCCTCAAATTTATAATCCAGATAATAGCTTGTTCGTTTTGCTGTTTTCTTCTCTCTTATGAAATACTGATAGCGTTTTCCTAAAACTCTATCAAAAAAGATAAGCCCTGCAAGATAATTGATGCAGGCTGCTTTTGCACTGGTAATTCTTCCTAAGAGGTTGCTTGGAATAGGGCAGATATAAGGATTACTATAGGATCCATCTCCTGTAATGTGTCTTAGCAAGATCTCAATGTGTCCATCAAGGGATTCTAAAATATGTGTCAGACCTATCCTGTATGTCTCCTGCTCGTAAATTAAATTTAATCTTTTGCATGAGGCTTCATCTTTTGGGATCACTGCTATCCTTGCGCTAGCGGCTCTTTTTACTTTCTTTTTAAGTATAATCAACAGCTACGTTAAAATATGCTTTGTTATTCAAGCTTTAGGGATATTTATGCAGTACAAACTTGCTTCATGGAATGTGAATGGCATCAGGGCCGCATCTGCAAAGGATGGTTTTAAGTCCTGGTTTTTGAGCGATAAATACGATGTCTTTGGTCTTCAGGAGACTAAGTCTGAAGTGTCTCAGTTATCTGACAGCATAACTAATAAGCAAGGATACCAATCTTATTTCTGTTCCTCTGTGGTAAAGAAGGGATATTCTGGAACTGCAGTATTCTCTAAAATTAATCCGCTATCGGTAGAGCTTGAATTGCCGGATCCTGAATTTCAAGGGGAAGGTCGTATTGTGCACCTTGAGTTTGAGCACTTTCATTTCTTCAACGGCTATTTTCCAAATGGTGGGGCAGAGATCTTAGATGGAGCAGGTAAGCCTACCGGAGAGTTCAAGCGTGTTCCCTATAAAATGGGATTTTTTGAATCCTTTTTTAATTACGTTATGGAGCTTAGAAAAAAGAAACCGGTTGTAGTATGTGGCGATTTTAATATTGCTCATAAAGAGATAGATCTGGCCCGTCCTAAGCAAAATGAGCATACTACCGGTTTTCTGCCGCTAGAACGAGCGTTTCTTGATAAATTTGTCAAAGCAGGTTTTGTTGACACCTTCCGTTATCTTCATCCTGATGCAAAGGATAACTATTCGTGGTGGTCCTATCGTATGCAGGCTAGGGCTAAGAACATAGGATGGAGAATTGATTACTTCTTCGTATCAGATGAATTAAAGAAAAATATAGCTGATGCTTTTATCGAAAAGGATGTTACCGGATCTGATCACTGTCCTGTAGGTCTAGTGCTGAATTTTTAGCCCAGTGCGCCAATGTATTTTATCTTAACCTTGCAAGAGGGCTTGTATCTTTTATTGATTAACTGCATAATGCCCCGTTTTCAGCTATTCTGAAATAACAATAAAAGCAGAGAAAGTGTCTTTTGAAGAGGCACTTTTTTTATAAGAAGGATGAAATCGTAAATACCTTAATTAGCTAGAAGAGCACTCTTTTACCTTACCTCCTATACGCTTAGAGCAGTGCATGGCTTTTTTAATTATCGGCGATTTTATTTCAACAGTTTAAAGGCGATAAATATGACTAATAAGAATGTTGTTGAGATCCAGCCATCACCAAATGAAGCATGCTCAGGGATCATTGATACCAGGATCAGTGCCATGTATCAGGTACTCCCTCCCATAGCAGTAACTGAAAAATATCCAGCTACCGAGTTTACCGAAAACTTGGTGGCAATCACCCGCAACGAGATCCATCAGATCCTAAACGGTGAAGATGATCGTCTGGTGGTGATTGCAGGTCCCTGCTCTATCCATGATCCTATTGCTGCTATGGATTACGCTACCCGTTTGCTAGCTCTGCGTCGTAAATATGAAAAAGATCTGCTCATTATTATGCGCGTTTATTTTGAAAAGCCACGTACTACTGTTGGGTGGAAGGGACTCATCAATGATCCTTATTTAGATAATTCTCATGATATTAACCAAGGCTTAAGAGTTGCGCGTTCTCTTCTGCGTGATATCAACTCCATGGGCATGCCTGCTGCAACTGAATTCTTAGATACCATGACCATGCAGTATATCGATGATTTTATTTCATGGGGTGCAATCGGAGCCCGCACTACGGAATCTCAATTACACCGTCAGCTCGCCTCAGGTCTATCCTGCCCTGTAGGATTTAAAAACGCTACTGACGGCAGTGTCAAGATTGCAGCAGATGCAACTGTTGCCGCACAGCATGAGCATACCTTTATGGGTGTTACTAAAATGGGACACATTGCCATCGTGCATACCCGAGGTAATGAGGATTGCCATATTATTTTACGCGGAGGCAAGGAGCCTAACTACAAGGCTCAGCATGTAGAGGATGCATGCTCTGTTTTAAAGAAGAGCAATCTTAAGGAGATGATCATGATCGATGCATCTCACTCAAATTCCCACAAAGAATATAAGCGCCAAATTGAGGTTACTGAGGATGTTGCAAATCAGATCGCTGGTGGTGAAAAGCGTATTTTCGGTCTGATGCTTGAATCTAACCTTGTAGAAGGACGTCAGGATCTCTGTCCAGATCTTTCAAAACTTACCTATGGTCAGTCAGTTACTGATGCCTGCATTAATATCGAGGACACCGAGATGCTACTTGAGCGCCTGAGTAAGGCTGTTATTGAGCGTCGTCTGGCCAATGCTTAAGAACTGCGTTTATATTCTGGCATTTTTAGCATAAGCAAATTTGAAAAAGCCAATAAGTGCCATATTTCTTATAAGAGGGGAGAGAGTGTGAGTCTCCTCCTTTCTTAGTCTTATCCTAAATTTCAAATTTCTTTTTTAGTTTGACCTCTAATTATTCATTTGCTTTAGGTACTTGTATCTTTTGTAATTTGCTTTCATAATGTCACTACTCAGTTTATAAATAACTGTTTGGCAAAGTGTCCAGTCACGCCGGGCACTTTTTTAGTTTAAAAAGGATGAAATCGTGAATACTTTAATCAGGAATGAAATGAAAGAGAGGTTGTTGGATCCAGTCATAAATACGGTGCAGATGTGCGCTGCTTCTTCCTATTATTATTGGCGATTTTATTTTAACTATTAATTGAAGGCGGTTTGTATGACCAATAAAAACATTTTTGAGATCCTGCCGCCGCAAAATGAGGCGTGCGGAGGGATCGTTGATACTAGGATTAGTGCAATGTATCAGGTACTTCCTCCGATAGCAGTAACCGAAAAATATCCTGCTACTGAATTTACTGAAGCCTTAGTGGCTCAGACTCGAAACGAGATCCATAATATTTTAAAAGGCGAGGATGACCGTTTGGTTGTAATCGCCGGTCCTTGCTCCATCCATGATCCCATGGCTGCTATGGACTATGCCACACGTCTGTTATCACTACGTCGCAGGTTTGAAAAAGATCTGCTCATCATCATGCGTGTCTATTTTGAAAAGCCCCGTACCACTGTTGGCTGGAAGGGATTGATAAATGATCCGCGTTTGGATGATTCACACGATATCAATCAGGGCTTGCGTGTTGCTCGTAAACTTCTGCGTGATATCAATTCCATGGGCATGCCGGCTGCAACAGAATTCCTAGACACCATGACAGTTCAGTACATCGATGACTTTATTTCATGGGGTGCAATCGGTGCTCGTACTACTGAATCCCAGTTACATCGTCAGCTGGCATCTGGCTTGTCTTGCCCTGTCGGTTTTAAGAATGCAACCGATGGCAGTGTCAAGATTGCAGCCGATGCAACAATTGCTGCCCAACATGAGCATACTTTCATGTCCGTGACCAAGATGGGCCACATTGCCATCGTGCATACCCGTGGTAATGAGGATTGCCATGTGATTTTGCGTGGTGGTAAGGAACCTAATTACAGCGCCAAGGACGTCCAGTCAGCCTGTGAGGTTTTAAAGAAGAGCGGCCTTGAAGAGATGGTCATGATAGATGCTTCTCATTCCAATTCTCATAAGGAATTTAAGCGTCAGATTGAGGTAACCAATGACGTTGCCTGTCAGATCGCAGGTGGCGATAAGCGTATTTTTGGCCTGATGCTTGAATCTAATATTGTTGAGGGGCGTCAGGATCTCTGTCCTGATCTTTCCAAGCTTACCTATGGTCAGTCAGTTACTGATGCCTGCATTAACATCGAGGATACCGAGATGTTGCTGGAGCGTTTGAGCGAAGCCGTGGTCGAGCGTCGTAAGCGTAATGCCTAATTGTTGTGCCCGGCTTAATGCCGGGTTCATTTTTTTTGACATAAATTAAATTAGTGACAACTAAACAGTAGTCAATCGAGGTACACATGCAGCCTTCACTTTCACTTGAAAAGAATAAGATTAAGATCCTACTTTTAGAAGGTGTTGATCCTAGCGCTGTTGAATCTTTAAAGCGCGCAGGTTATACCAATGTGATCTATGAAAAGAAAGCCTATGAAGGGCAGGAGCTTTTGGATGCAATTGCTGATGTGCATTTTATCGGTATTCGTTCGCGCACCCAGCTTACTGCTGAGGTGCTTTCCCATGCTAAAAAACTGATTGCAATCGGCTGCTTCTGCATCGGCACCAATCAGGTTGATTTAGAGGCTGCAGCTAAGATGGGTATTCCGGTGTTTAATGCACCTTACTCCAATACTCGTTCTGTAGCCGAACTCGTCACCGGTGAATATCTGCAGCTTTTGCGTGATATTCCGCGTCGTAATGCTTTACTGCACCGTGGTGGCTGGGATAAGACTGCAGGTGGAAACCACGAGGCCCGTGGTCGTACCTTAGGTATCGTAGGTTATGGTCATATCGGTACTCAGGTAGGTATTATTGCTGAGGCCCTAGGTCTTAAGGTTATCTACTTTGATATTGAGCGCAAGCTATCATTGGGTAATGCAGTTCAGGTTGATACTATTGATGAACTTTTTGCAAAGTCAGACATCATTACCATGCATGTGCCAGAGACAGCTCTTACCAAGAAGATGATCAATGCTGATTCCTTTGCCAAGATGAAGGACGGAGTTCGTTTCCTCAATGCCTCCCGTGGTAGCGTGGTTGATGTTGATGCTCTGTGTGATGCTCTGCGCTCAGGCAAGGTTGCAGGGGCGGCCTGTGACGTGTTCCCTAAGGAGCCTAAGGCTAAGGGCGATGAGTTTGTCTCTCCATTGCGTGAGTTTGATAATGTGATCCTGACTCCTCACATCGGTGCTGGTACTGAGGAAGCTCAGCGTAATATAGGTACTGAGGTGGCAGAGAAATTATCTTTGTATTCAGATAATGGTACTACCTTAACTGCAGTGAATTTCCCTGAAGTTTCATTGCCGGCCTTACGTGAGGACGTAAGCCGTATTTTACATATTCACGCTAATGTTCCTGGTGTTATGCGTGCCATCAATGAGATCTATGCTAAGTTTGATATTAACGTTGCATCTCAGTACCTAGAGACCTTGCCTGATGTAGGTTATGTGGTTATGGACGTGCATACTAAGGATCTAAGTGAGGTTGTGCCTTTGTTAAAACAGATCCCCGGCACAGTAAAATGCCGTGTTCTCTACTAAAATAGGTGCATGGGTTTAAAAAAGAAAGCTATAGCGCTGGGTACTCTTTTATTTGCTCTAGGTGTTCAGGCTGCAGATGTATCAGGATGGAGCATGGGGACGTCTGGTATATGGCGTCTTAATGAAGATCCTGATTATCAGATTTCAAAAGGTTCACCTGCGCGCATGTTGCGTGCAGATAGGACTGTGCTCAATCACGAGGCTCGTTTTACTCTAAGACAGGGCCTCGTAAATTCGTTTTCATTTCGCGTAGGCTGTGTCTTTAGGTCGCAGATCCCGTCTTTTGAAATTGATGTTCAGCCCTTGGACATAAGGATCTCCGATCAGTTTAACGGATATACTTTTGCCCGTTTCATGGTAGACAATGATCAGGAATATTCTCTGCGAGGTGAATATTTGCCGCCGGCGCGTCTTATCTTTGCACCTCTTTCTAGAAGTCAGGAAAAAAGTATCTCCGATCTCTTTTTGCAATTAAGAGAGGGCGGGGTATTACATGTAGCTCTACTGCAAGGAGAGAATGCTAGTCCCAGAGTATTTTCGATCCCACTTTCTGGTTTCATGCAACTATCTGATGCTGTGTCTCAGGATTGTGTACATCTAAATAAGGCTTCAGGAGTCAGGACAACTTATGCTCCTGATTACACAACTAGAGAGCCTGCAGGCTATGTAAAGCATGGCTGGACATTTAAACGCACAGATCCTAATGACGGTTTGGAACCTCAGGATAAAAATCTGCTGACATTAAATGATGGACAGGACAAATCACAGTCACAGATACCAGAGGTGCAATTATTTGAACCAGGTGGTGGCGTTGCCAGCATTGGAGCTGATGGCAAGCCCATAACAGATGATAGTAATGACACTCATTCTGATGATGATTTGGGGGAGGCTCAGGGGCCTATGGCCATTGGTGCTGATGGTAATGTCATTGCTCCTTCATCAAATGCAAGTAATTAGCTAGTGTAAAAAAATCCCCAGTCTTAAGGCCGGGGATCGTTTTCACAAAATGTAGATATTATCTTAAGGTCTGTGCCAGATCATAAGTGGACTTCATGAACTGATGCTTGTGCTTGGTAATGCACTCCACAATATCCATGTGTACAAGTTCACCATTTTGAACACCGATGCAACGGCCTGATTGACCACTTTTTAGCAGTTCAATTGCGTATGCACCCATACGTGAGGCCAAAACACGATCATAAGGTGAAGGTGAACCACCACGCTGAATGTGACCTAAAACAGTAGCACGGGTCTCAAGGCCAATCAAAGCTTCGAGCTCCTTAGCCATCTGATAGACGTCAGTCTGGTTTTCGCAGACGATTAAGATGGCGTGACGCTTACCGGCGTCAATACCAGCCTTGATTGAAGCGTAGACGTCTTTCTTATTCCAAGGCACCTCAGGCACCAGTACTGCCTCAACGCCACAGGCTACAGCACAAGATACAGCCAGATCGCCACAGTGGTGACCCATAACCTCGCATACAGAAATACGCTTGTGTGAAGAGCAGGTATCACGGAGCTTATCAATTGCATCAGTTGCTGTATTTAAAGCAGTGTCAAAACCGATGGTGGCATCGGTACCGGCAATATCATTGTCGATGGTACCAGGAAGTCCAATGGTGGGGAAACCAAGCTCTGAGATGAATTTAGCACCCATGTAGGAGCCGTCACCGCCGATGACTACTAGGGCATCGAGTCCTATCTTTCTCATCACGGCTACTGATTCTTCACGGACCTTAGGTTGCTTGAACTCTGGAAAACGAGCAGTACCCAAGAAAGTACCGCCACGATTTAAGAGATCGGAAACACTGTGACGACCCAACTGAATGATATCGTTATTGTGTAATCCCATATAACCGTCGCGGATACCGTACATTTGGAATCCGTAATCGAGGCCGGTACGCACAATTGCACGAATAGCCGCATTCATACCAGGTGAATCACCGCCTGAGGTAAGAACACCGATTTTCTTAATTGAAGCCATAATTCAAGCTGTCCTTTTTTTATATCGACTTTTTATTACTTGGAGATGGAAGCTGCAGTGTTGATGATGGAGGTGAAATCGTCAACCTTGAGGGAGGCACCGCCGATCAGACCACCGTCGATGTCTGCCTGAGCAAACAGCTCAGGTGCGGTCTTGGCATTGCATGAACCGCCGTAGAGGATCTGGACCTTAGCTGCAACATCAGCATCAAAGCTCTTGAGATACTCACGGATCTGTGCATGAACGTTTTCTGCAATCTCAGGGGTAGCAGTCTTGCCGGTACCGATAGCCCAAATAGGCTCATAGGCGATAACAGCATTCTCAAAGGACTTGATACCGCAGAGGTCGATAACAGCCTTAAGCTCAGCCTTGCAGACATCCATGGTCTTGCCGGCGTCGAACTCAGCCTCGGTTTCGCCGATGCAGAGTACAGGTACTAGGCCGTTGTCCTGAGCTGCCTTGTACTTCTGAGCAACATACTCATGAGACTCAGCGTGATAACCACGACGCTCAGAGTGACCGACGATAGCATACTTAGAGCCAAACTCCTTGATCATGACAGGTGAATTCTCACCGGTGTAGGCACCCTTGGTGTGAACGTCAACGTCCTCAGAGCCCCAAGCAAGCTTGGAACCACTTGCCAATGCTTCAACAGAACCAATGAAGATAGCAGGTGCACAGATTGCAACCTCAGCCTTATCTCCAACTGCATCAGCAGCCTTGGCAAAAGCAGTGATCAGCTCCTTAACGCTAGCTTTGGTACCGTTGAGTTTCCAGTTGCCCATCACAAGAAGTTTTCTCATATTATTTATCTCAGCATCCTTTTGTAGAGGACGCAGCTCCATGATCTGAAAAGTGAATGTTCAAGCATGTGCCAATTTTGGTACTAAGGCACACGTACACGCATATGATACAACAAAACTTGCCGAAATTTTCATTTTTTGAAAACGTTTTCATAAATTGTTCTAATTAGGTACAGTACTGTTTTTAGGTTGTTAAAAGCGCATCAAAATGCCAACAACTCATCAAAATCATCAGGATAGGACTTCGCATAATTTTTTTTAATGTCTGTATCTTTATGCGTAAAATCTCTGAAAATTTTTTTCTTGAATGTTCTTTTTTTTATCCTAGGCTCATGCTGAGAGCAAAGATAAAGTAAAAAGTAATTTGCAGAGCTTATACTGCTAGGATCTTTTGGCACAGCATTTTTGGTGCTTTCAAATGTCTGTCTGTTAATTCCACTTAAAATAGTCTCACAATAGTTCTCATTAAGTTCCAATTGAGATAAAAGCTTAAAGCTCGTGGTGACATTATTAGAGGGCGTATTCTCGTAGCTTGCTGTGGCCATAAAACAAGGGGAGCTTTTCTCATTTGACTGCTCTGAAGACTTGTTTTCTGCGATTATGCAGTCTTGTGCTTTAAAGAGCTTTAGAAAATCATGCCCATAAGTTGACCTGCCGGCAGAGCATTTTTTGTTATCTAGAATTTTTTCACCAGTGTGTTCACAGGCATTTTGTTCTGCTCTCTCTGTGTATTTTTTATCAAGAGCTATTCCCTGTCCTAATTTAGGCATCTGTGAAATTGTATTAATGGTAGTGTTATTCATTTTTTTCACCAAAATGGACAAGCCTTTGTTTTATTATCAGCAAGCTCTGTGCCTAAAATAAATTCCTTATAAATCAGCTAAATAAGTTTTTTAATATTTTTTTTTAAGCATGTCTTTTCCTTAACTGGCAGATTTTGCCGGATTATGGGCACTAATTGATTTGACAAAGGTGCTAAGGCTTTAGAAAATGAATAAATTAGACCTTGAAATTTTTGCAAAAAGTACAGCATCAGAGTATTGATGTGTAAAAGCAATCTTAGGAGTTATACATGCGCGTGCTTAAATTTGGCGGCACCAGTGTTGCCAACGCCAGTCGCTTTATGAGTGTTGCCGATATTGCCGCAGATGAGGCTAAAACTGATCGCGTCTGCCTAGTGCTATCAGCACCTGCCAAAATCACCAATTTGTTAGTGGCATTGGTGCAATCCGCTATTAACGGCTGTGATGGCAAAGAGCAGAACACTCAGATCAGAAAGATTGTTGAGCCTATTTTTACTACCCTCGCACAAAAGCATCCATCCTATGATCTTGACTCTGTAAGAGCGCAGTTTGAAGAGACCATGGCGCTTATCATGAAGCGTATTGCCGGTGCTGCCATGTTAGGTGAGTGCCCAGAGCGCGTTCAGGCCTTTATTGAAAGCCGTGGTGAAAGCTTTTCTATTGCAATCATGGCAGAGCTACTACGTGCTCGAGGCTTTAAGGTTCGTGTAATTGATCCTACTAAGGTTTTGGTAACTGATGGCGGGATCATGGAATCATCTGTTGATCTTGAGGCTTCCAAAAAAGCCTATGAGGCTATTGCAGATGATGAACCAGATGCCATTACTCTAATGAGTGGTTTTGCAGGAGGTGACAGAGAGGGCAGAGTTGTGCTTCTAGGTCGTAACGGCTCTGACTATTCTGCAGCCTGTCTTGCTAACATCTGTAATGCCAAATGCTGTGAGATCTGGACTGATGTTGATGGTTGCTACAGCTGTGATCCGCGTGCAGTGCCTGATGCCTTACTGTTAAAGCGTATGTCCTATAAGGAGGCCATGGAGCTTTCTTATTTTGGTGCCAAGGTTTTGCACCCACGTACTATCGCTCCTTTGGTAATTGCAGGTATTCCTTGCCTCATTAAGAATACCAATAATCCTCATGGTGACGGTACCTTAATTTCAAATGAGTCAGACAGCTCGGTGCCGATTAAGGGAATTTCTGATTTAAAGAATATTGCCCTCGTGAATATTTCAGGTCCCGGGATGAAGGGCATGGTGGGTATGGCAGGACGTCTGTTTACCGCCGTATCTCGTGCGGGCATCTCCATTGTGCTAATTACTCAGTCCTCATCTGAGTATTCTATTTCCTTTTGCATCTCTTCATCTGATTTGGAGCATGCTAAAAAGACCATTGAGGATGAGTTTGCCCTTGAACTTAAAGAGGGCATGCTTGACCCCATTGAGGTTACAGAAAACTGTGCCATTATCTCGGTGGTAGGTGATGGTATGAGAACCCTAACTGGTACCTCTGGCAGATTCTTTAGAGCGTTGGCTGAGGCTAATATCAATATCAATGCTATTGCTCAGGGCTCATCAGAGCGTTCTATTTCCGCTGTCATTTCAGGAGACAAGGTTGCAGAGGCCATACGCATTTGTCATATGGCTTTCTTCTCCTCTCGTCAGATCCTTGATTTGATCATAGTAGGTGTAGGTGGAGTAGGATCTGAACTTATTGAGCAGATTAAAAAGATGCATCCTTCTTTGCTAAAGCATCAGGGAGTGGATATTAGGGTTGTTGGTATTGCCAATTCCCGTCACTTTATGGTGAATGCTTCAGGCATCGATCTTGAAAGCTATCATGACAGACTGCACTCTCAGGATTTACCTCCTTTCTCACTTGAGGAGTGCTGCAGACTTACTCATGACAGCCATTTGGTCAATCCTATTTTGGTGGATTGCACCTCAGATGATCGTCTAGCACTGTCTTATTGTGACTTCATGAAGGCCGGTCTTCATGTGGTAACTCCGTCTAAAAAGGCCAATACCGGCTCATATGCTTATTATTTAAAGTTGCGTGAGACTGCACGCAGATTCCACCGTAAATTCCTCTATGAGGCCAATGTCGGTGCTGGTCTGCCGGTAATTTCCACTTTGCAAAACGAGCAGAGTGCAGGTGATCGTCTCATTGAATTCTCAGGCATTATGTCAGGTACGCTCTCCTATATCTTTGGTTTAGTCGAGGATGGCGCAACTTTATCTGAGGCAACAGCTAAGGCTTATGAAATGGGCTATACCGAGCCAAATCCTGCAGAGGATCTTGAGGGACTTGATGTTGCGCGCAAGCTTTTGATCCTAGCTCGTGAATGTGGCATGAAACTTGAGCTTTCTGATGTCAAGGTAGAGTTTGCTGTAGATAAGAAATACTTAAGTGGTACTGATGCCGATGAGGTATTAGAAGCGCTTAAGCATGCTGACAAAGAATTTTCTGAGAAGGTGCAGAAGGCTAAGGCACAGGGTAAGGTTCTACGCTATGTAGCGTCCATTAAGGATGGCGTCTGCCGTTGTGGTGTCACCGCGGTTGCTCCCTCTGATCCCTTGTTTAAGGTACGTGGTGGCGAAAATGCTTTGGCCTTTACTACAGCCTATTACCAGCCAATACCTCTGGTGGTAAGAGGCTATGGCGCAGGTACAGCTGTTACTGCAGCTGGTGTGTTATCTGATGTGTTAAGACTTCAGAACTGGACTCGTGAGGGTTAAAAATGGCCATGAAATTTCGTGCATATGCTCCGGCATCAGCAGCTAATCTGTCTGTAGGCTTTGATTTATTGGGAGCTGCTTTAAAGCCGGTGGATGACAGCGTCCTAGGTGATGAGATCTATATTGAGAAGGCTGAGGTCGGCTGTGGCT
The DNA here is from genome assembly GCA_963650525.1 of Firmicutes bacterium CAG:534. Classification (GTDB taxonomy): domain Bacteria; phylum Pseudomonadota; class Gammaproteobacteria; order Enterobacterales; family Succinivibrionaceae; genus Succinivibrio. Next base: position 6,473 of record CAVJLP010000041.1, on the reverse strand, counting down.
GTGAGCTTACTCAGACAGGACGCTTTGCCGGTAAATTACCATCTGATCCTAAGGCTAATATTGTCTATGATGCATACCTTCTTTATAAGGAGGAGGCCTTAAAAAAGGGCTTTGAGGCAGTAGATGTCAAAATGACATTGTCAAAGAATCTGCCTGTATGCTCAGGCCTTGGATCCTCTGCATCATCTGTGGTTTGTGCAATTGTCGCCTTAGATGCGGTAAATGGCGGCAAATTCTCAGATAAGGAATTACTGCTGATGATGGGTAAGCTTGAGGGGAAAATCTCAGGTTCTATTCATTACGATAACGCCGCACCTTCATTTTTAGGTGGTCTGCAACTCATAGTCGGAGAAAATAACATCATCTCTCAGACCTTAAAGGACTTTGATAGCTGGTACTTTGTGTCCTGCTTCCCGGGAATTAAGGTTTCAACAAATGCCGCTCGTAAGATCCTGCCTGCTCAATATTCACGAGCTGATGCCATTACCTATGCGCGTCGCCTTGCTGCCTTTGTTGACTGCTGTCATCGTGGGGATTCAGTTACGGCTGCCAAGTGCCTTAAGGATGTAATTGCCGAGCCTTACCGTGAGAGCCTGATCCCGGGCCTTAAGGATGCTCGTGATTTTGGGGCAAGTCATAAAGCTCTTGCTACTGGAATTTCAGGATCTGGCTCTTCAATCTTCTCTGTATTTGAGGATTTTTCAGCTGCAGAGGAAATGAAGAAATACCTTGAGCAAAACTTTATTGCAAATGAAGACGGCTTTTGCCATATCTGCAAGATCGATCGTCGCGGTGCCTATGCCGAGCGTTGGGAGAAATAATTCATGCAACTTTATAATTTAAAAGATCATAATGAGGCCGTAAGCTTTTCTGAGGCCGTAGTCCGAGGCATTGGTCATGATCAGGGCTTATTTTTCCCAGATCACATTGATCCGTTTAGCGCTGATGAGGTGAAGGATTTGCTTTCAATGCCTCTAGTTGCGCGTTCTCAAAAGATCCTGCGTCACTTAATTGGTGATGAATTACCACAGCTTGAGGAAATTGTTGCAGATGCCTTCAATTTCGAGGCTCCTATAAGCAAGGTGGGCGAGAACTGCTACTGTCTTGAGCTGTTCCATGGTCCTACTCTAGCCTTTAAGGATTTTGGTGCCAGATTTTTAGCAAGAGTTCTGTCTGCAGTTCGTGGAGATAAACATCTTACGATTTTAACAGCTACCTCTGGTGATACAGGTGCTGCGGTTGCAGACGCCTTTTATGGTCAGAAGGGCATTGATGTTGTAGTGATGTATCCTGACGGCAAGATCTCAGAGCTTCAGGAAAAATTGATTGCAACCCTAGGTGGCAATATCCGTGCAGTTAAAATCAAGGGTATATTTGATGAATGTCAGGATATTGTTAAAACTGCCTTTGATGATCTTGAATTTAAAAACAGGATCGGCCTTAATTCTGCAAATTCCATCAATATTGCAAGACTGCTGGCTCAGGTCACCTATTATTTTGAGGCTGTAGCTCAGTTGCCTGAAAATATGCGTGAAAAGGTGGTGTTCTCCGTACCCTGTGGAAATTTTGGTGATATCACGGCAGGTCTTATCGCTAAGAGCTTGGGCTTAAAGTCCCGCTTTGTGATCGGTTGCAACGCCAATGACACCGTACCTCGCTATCTAACAAGTGGTAAATGGGAGCCGCATGCTACTATCGCTACATTGTCAAATGCGATGGATATCAGTCGTCCTAATAACTGGCCGCGTGTTGAAGCTTTGGTTAAAATGCAGGGCTGGTCTTTAAAGGACTTTGATTTTGGCTCACTTTCAGATGCTGAGACTGAACAGGCCATGCGTGATATTTATCAGAATACCTCCTATATTGCAGAGCCACATGCCGCCATTGCCTGCAAATGCCTGCAGCAGAGCTTAAGAGATGGTGAAGTTGGTATCTTCCTTGGGACTGCACATCCTGCTAAGTTTAAGTCCGAGGTGGATAGAATTCTTGGCACTGATATTGCTTTACCCAAAGCTTTACAGGACAAGGTAGCCCTTCCCTCTAAGGCAGTGCTAAAGGATCCTGTATATGCTGACGTTAAAGCGTATATTCTTGATCAATTAGGCGTCTAAAATTTTTTTTGGAGTTAGCAATGGGTGAAAGTGCAGTAGATGGCGAGATGTTGTCGACAAGGCTGGAGGATATTTCAAATTCTCAGGGAATAAATTTTGATGATCCTTCCTTATCATCATCCTATGGCTCTGAGATCATGAATAAGATCGCTTTGTTCTCTGACACCTTGTTGCAAGGTGTGCAGATGAAGGATGCAGGCCTTGCAGGTGAACAGCTGACTGCACTGTTAGATAAGGTTCGCGGAAGTGATTTCTCTCAGGCTACCAAAAAGGGAGGACTCGTTTCTGTGCCTCTCATTGGTAAGCTTTTTGATAAGAGTCGCAGTCTTATGACCCGCTATAAGAGCGTATCTGAGGAGATTACCGAGATTTGCTCGGCATTAGAGGATGCTCAGCTTAAGCTTCTTAAGGATGTAGAGATCTTAGAGCAGCTCTATATCCATAATTCAGAGTTTTATGGTGAGCTTTCTGCCTGCATTGAAAGGGGAGAGCGCGAGCTTGATGCTGCCAGAAATGGACGTTTGTCTGAGCTTACTAAAAAGGCTAGAGAGACAGGTGATGGCCTCGATGCTCAAAAAGCAGGGGATTTTGCCGAGACGTTGAACCGTTTTGAACGCCGTATCCATGATCTTAAGGTTTCGCGTACTGTTACCTTGCAGACAGCGCCTCAGATCCGCATGATCCAAAATAATGATCGCATGCTGGCACAGAAGATTCAGGCATCAGTGCTGACAGCTGTTCCGATCTGGAAAAATCAGGTCGTATTGGCACTGTCACTGCAAGGACAACAGAATGCAGCTAGGTTGCAGCAGGATGTATCGGATACTACAGAGGAGCTCCTAAAGCGTAATGCCACCATGCTCAATCAGGCAAGTGTGGAGGCTGCACGTCAGAATGAACGTCCTCTGGTTTCAGTGGAGACCTTGCAGCATACACAGCAGGAGCTTATCTCTGCTGTGGAGGAGACTCTGGCAATTGCAAAAGAAGGCCACGAAAACCGTCTTAAGGCTAACGCAGAGCTTGCCAATATGGAGCAGCAGTTAAGGGAAAAGCTGTTATCACTTGGTGTGCAAAAGCGTGCTCAGAGTATTGCAATGGCTGAAAGTAATGGTGAGTAATTTTTAGGAGCAAGCTTTAATATGGGCGCGTCAGGCTTAATGACTTTTATTAAGGGCGCGCTTACGCGTGTTCTTGTGCATGGATGCTCAGTGGTTGTCGCCATGTGCATCACCTTATCAGAGCATTCAATTGGAGCCTTTGCAGGCTTTTTAGAATTCCTCTGTGCTTATGCAGGTCTGGTGCTTTTGTGGCGTCCTGCCTTTGATGGTATTAAACGCTGTATTTTCCTGATCCCGCTTTTATGCGGTATTGCTGAAGCTCTATCGTGCTTAAAATTTGGCATGGCACCTGGTGCTTCACTGCTGTCAGGAGGTTTGGTAACATTTGTAAGCCGTCGTTTGATTTATGGCAAGGAGAATTTATCTGAGCTGTTAATCTTGCCGGTGCTTATCTTTCTTGCAATTGTCTTATCTCCATCCTTCTATCAGGTTTTTTATTTAAACCTTGGGCATATTACTGTTCCTGTTGCCATTGTACTTTGTTATTTGGTGTTGCAGGTGGCGTTAAGAATAGAGCGGCGAATGCTGTCACGAAGAAGTTGCTTTAAGGCTCAAAGAGATCTGCTTGAATTATCATCAAAGGTTTCAAAAATTGATCTTTCCAATTCTTTAAAGGAGGCCTCCTGCAACTTAGAGCATCTTTTAAGAATAGCACCTGAGATTAAAGGGGATATATCTCCTTTTAAAGAGAGTATTGAGCTTGTAGCATCTACTAAAAAGCTGTTAGGGTTTGATTTAGAAAATTGCTCAAGCTTTGCCTTTCATGCTGATCATAAGTCTGATACAGCAGCACTTCATCAGGCAATAAACATCGCTTCGCTTGATGAGAGTGTTAAATTTCTAAATAATGAGATTTTGGACGTTATCAAGAAGCTTGAAGATAAAAATGAAGCCACTTCTCATCAGGAACCTTCACAAGAGCAATCAAGATATCCTCTTTTTGATGAGTCACTTGAGCGTCTTTGGACTCTTGCAAATGAAGAGAATGCACTCACCGCTGATATTAAAACGCCTCTTTTATCAATATGTAAATCTGCAGCTCATCTGCTTGAGATTTTAAATGCCAAAAGTGAAACTAATGCTCCTCTTGAGGCTTTTCTTCGCCGTTATTTAACTAAGACTGAGAGTATCGTTGCAGATTATCTAAGCTTCAGGCGGGTAGATGATGGCTCATATCAGGAATTAATGGCCAGAATTACCTCGGTATTAGATCGTCTTGCTAAAGCCTTTGTAAATGAATGTGAGGATCTTAAGCGCAGCAGGGCAGAGGAATTTGAAGCTGAGCTTAAGGCGTTTGAAGAGTTCATGCGCATGAACGGCAAATAAAGAAAGGCTCAGCTATGCTGAGCCTAAAAAGATAGGAAAATATTAGAGAGACTTTAAGAAGTCTGCAACCTCTTGGTCCTGGCAGTTTGCATAGAAGAGATCAGCAAACTGAGGATCATCGATGGTATTCTTAACAAAGACTGGATCAAGCCCCTTCAGTACCTCAATCAGAGGACGATGAGTAATGGTCTTTACGTGATCGAGGATCTTTTTATTTGATTGCTCAGCCTCTACACGCTCAGGAGGATAGCCACCACCAAACTCGTTTACAAAGAGTTTCTCAAAGGTATAGCGTAGATTTAGCTCACCACCCCAGCCATAGCCTAGAGCATAGGGTAGGGAAATAGCATTGCCGGCATTGATCTGAGTAAAGAGATAGGCGTCAACAGGATTTGCTACGTGACCACATTCAACACCAGGGAAGGAATTTAATGCCAAGCATGCGCCCTCACCGGTACCACAGCCGGTTACAACAAAATCTGCTGCCTTGGTATTGAGCACAATAGCAGCCAGCAGGCCGTTCATAACATAGGTAAGACGGCGTTTATCTGATGCTGCATACATGCCGTAGTTGGCAACACTGTGACCATGAGCTGAGGCAACGCTGTTTAGCTCTTTGAATATTACGGGATTCTTATCTGCCTGAGAGTTCTCTAATATTAGAGCGATCTTCATACAAATTCTCCAAGAAAAAATAAAAGCTACTAAGCTTATATTAGTGTGATGTTAAGAAAATAGCAAACGTTTGAGAGAAAAATTTGAGCTAGCGCATATTGTGATATTTCAGCCCCTTGTCTATTATGGTGGTAAATAAGTTGCACTGAAGTTTAAAATCACTAAATTCTGTAGAGAGAGCAGGAGTTTAAGCATTACTGTTCATCTTCAGTAGAAGATCTTTCTCATAAATATTTATGAATAAGTCTTTTTCTTCAGATGATAATTTTGCAGGTGCGTATGTTAGTTTAAAGAGGTAGATAGATGAAAGATAAACTAATGACCAGTGATGATTTCAAATATCTTCCTCATGGGCTAGATGATTTTTATGCGCTACGTTCTAATAAGATGATTTATGTTGATAAAACAGCACAAATCTATGAATTAGCCATCTCAGAAGGATATTATTTTCTCTCTCGTCCAAGACGTTTTGGTAAGACCTTACTTATAAGCACCTTTGAGTCATTATTCAAATACGGGCTAAGAGATTTTAAGGGACTAGCCATTGAAAAGTTATGGGATGATAAAACATATCCTGTTGTCAGAATAAATTTTGCTGACTGTAAAAATTTTAGCTCCTGTGAAGAATTCAAATCTAAAATGAATGACTTCATTACCTTAGCCTTTGATGATGCAGGACTAAAACTTGAGCCTAAAGTTAATGATAGTAAAAACTTATGCTTAAGGATCCAAAGCTTATTTAGAAAATTAAAAGAAGATGTTCATCCGGTACTGTTAATTGATGAATATGATGCGCCATTAAATGTCTGCTTAAATGAGCCTGAACTATTTAATGATATTCGTAGGGAACTTAACGAATTCTATACCACTATAAAAGGCATAAGTAGCAAACTACGCTTTTTCTTTTTCACCGGTATTTGCAAACATCTATGCCTATTCTCAGACACTAACTATGTAACTGATATCAGCCTTGATACCAAATATGGCACCTTGCTAGGTTTTACTGATGATGAGGTAAAAGAGTACTTTACGCCATTTGTGGAAAACGCAGCTAAAGTATTAGATATCAGTGTTGAGGAGTGCTTTGCCAAACTCAAAGAAAGATATGATGGCTATTGCTTTGATGAAGAAGCTTCAACACATGTCTATACTCCATGGTCGGTGCTGTCATTTTTAAATTCACCTCAAGATGGATTTATGAACTACTGGTACACCTCAGGTGGAAAATCATCCTTATTATTAA
>CAVJLP010000040.1:0-19852 GCA_963650525.1 Firmicutes bacterium CAG:534 | reverse complement strand
GCTGTGCTGATGTTAAGGTCGGGGTAGAATGTATAGCATGCGCATTGGGACTACTGGGCGAATAAATTTTCATGCGTTCGCCCTGCACAAAAAGTGCGTTAAAACTATAATGAAACTATAGCAGAAAAGATTAGTATAAAAAGTGTTCATCCACACTTTTTAGCGAATAGCCAGAATAATTGGTTGAAAACTACGAACTTAGCCGTAGCTTTGCTCATTATCGTTATTTCCTTTTTATAACGATGTTCGTTATAAGATGAGCATATTTTCGGTATTAGATCAGGTATCAAAAACCGTCCCTAAGGACGGCTTTTTAATAAACTCGATGAATTGCAAAAGATCACTCTTTAATACGGATCAGCATATTAGACAGGATGGCCACAATACCACCTGTGGTAATACCTGATGAGAATAAATTAGATATCTCTTGCGGAAGTTGTGACAAAATTTCAGGCACTAACTCAACTGAAAGACCAAAGGAGAAGCTTAAAGCCATGACCAAAATAGCCTTACGGTTCATTCTCTGAGTTGAAATAATTCTGATCCCTGCAGCAGCTACAGTACCGAACATCAATAAGGTTGCACCACCTAATACTGGATCTGGAATTAAGGCAAAAACCTTACCAACAGCCGGGAAGGCACCCAATACCACTAAGAATAAGGCGATGAAGTAACCAACATAGCGCGAGGCAACACCGGTCAGTTGGATCATGCCATTATTCTGGGCAAAGATGGAATTGGGGAATGAATTTAAGCAACCTGCCAACAGGGAATTAAAGCCATCAGACAGAATTCCGCCAGCAGCTCTTTTCTCAAATGCAGGACCTGAGATTTCCTTGCCAGAAATAAGAGAATTGGCAGTAATGTCACCATAGGCCTCAATAGAGGTGATCAGGTAGACAATACCCAAACCGATAATGGCAGCAGGATCAAATGCCAAGCCATACTTAAACGGATTTGGAATATTAAAGCCTCCATAGCTTTGGATCTGAGAGAAATCCACACGCCCTAAGAAATAAGCCACCAAAAAGCCAATTATAAGACCTATCACAATAGAACTCATTCTAAGATAGCGATTGGAACTACGGTTAAAGAACAGGATGCACACGATCACAAGACCTGCAAGTCCCAAGTTCTCCATCGATCCAAAGGTTCCGTCTCCCTTAGCGCCAAAACCACCGCCACAGGAGATCACACCAACCTTAATAAGACTCAAGCCGATCAGGGTTACCACAATGCCGGATACTAACGGGGTGATAATCTGTCGGGTAAATTTCAGGATCCTACTTATAAACATCTCGACCACGGAGCCTGAGATCACTGCACCGAAAATTGCAGCCAGTCCTCCGTTCAAGCCTGCACCTATAATAGGTGAAATGAAGGAGAAAGATGTACCCTGAATACACAGAAGTCCGCAGCCAATAGGACCTATCTTGCGGCATTGAATAAAGGTTGAAACACCTGATGCCAGAAGTGACATCGAAATCAGATAGCTTGTAGTCTCAAGATCCAACTTCAAGGCACCGGCAATAATAAATGGTGGCGTAATAATGGCCACAAAAATTGCCAACAGATGTTGGAAAGCTGCAAACAAAGTCTCCCTTAGCGGAGGACGATCCTCTAACTGATAGATAAGCTCTGACTTACGTAAGGCAATAGAGTCCTCAGCATCTACCTTTGTTGCTGTATTATTAATCTCACCTGATGCTGACATGGATTATTTCTCGTTTCTAAAAGTAATCTTGCAGTCATCAAGGCTATCGATAATAGCCAGAGACTCAACCTGATAACCCTGCTCTCTTAAATAATCTCCACCGTGCTGGAAGGACTTTTCCACAATGAAGCCCATACCGGAGAGCTCAGCTCCTGCTTTATTAACGAGATCAATAATGCCCTTGGCTGCATTGCCTTTGGCAAGAAAATCATCAATAAATAAAACCTTATCGCCCTTGCCTAGGAACTCCTTTGAGCAACAGATGCTGTAAGGCTGGTTCTTGGTAAATGAAAATACCTCAGTTACCCACATGTCATTCATAGTTGAGGGCTTCTTCTTTTTGGCAAAGACTACTGGAATATTTAATAAAAAACCCACCATAATGGCAGGCGCAATTCCAGAGGCTTCAATGGTCAGGATCTTATTGATCTCCTTGTTGGCAAAACGTCTGACAAACTCGATGGACATAGACTGCAACAAAGTCGGATCAATCTGATGATTAATAAAGCTGTCGACCTTCAAAATTCCACCCTCAAGACACTGGCCATCCTGCTTAATGCGTTCAACCAATGGGACATAAGGCTTATAGTGCACGTCCATAAGTTTTCCTCTTTTTTATTGTATGAATCTTGTCAAAGTGATAAGGGCGAATAAGTCAGAAAAAAAAGACCTAGCCCTGAAAAAAAATTTGCTTATTCTACCAAAAGCAAACGTCTCTGGCACAAAAAAGCCAATGAAGTGCAAACTTCAAAAACAAAAACGCCCAGAGAATTCATCATCCTCTAGGCGTTTCTTAATCTAAGCTAAGTTAGATGTTGCCGCTGGCGTCAACAGCCTCCAAAGCTGCACCTAACTGCTTCTGAAGTTCTTCAGGAGATACAGATGCCTGCTGCTCCTCATGAGCGGCCTCAGCACGCTCAAGAGCATCTCTGCGCTCCTTGTGATACTTGAAGCCAGTACCGGCAGGGATGAGACGGCCAACAATGACGTTTTCTTTCAAGCCGCGCAGATCGTCGATCTTACCCTCAACGGAAGCCTCGGTAAGCACACGAGTGGTTTCCTGGAAGGAAGCAGCTGAAATGAAGGAGTCAGTGCTCAAGGATGCCTTGGTCAGACCCATGAGAATGTGTCTGTAGGCAACTGGTTTCTTACCCTTAGCAATTAACTTCTCGTTAGCGGTGCGAACATGTGAGACCTCGGCAACTTCACCAGTGATGAACTCACGTGAATCGCCAGAATCTAAAATCTCGCACTTACGTAGCATCTGACGGACGATGGTCTCAATGTGCTTATCATTGATCTTAACGCCCTGCAGACGATACACGTCCTGAACCTCGTTAACGATGTAGTTGGCAACTGCATCAACACCACGCAATCTTAAGATGTCGTGAGGTGACTCAGGGCCTTCAGCGATCATTTCGCCCTTCTGCACAGTTTCACCCTCGAATACGTTGAGGTTGCGGGACAGAGCGATCATCTCCTCATGCTGAGGGATGAGGTTACCAAATTCATCGGTAACACCCTCTGCAGGAGTAATGATCAGGCGACGCTTAGACTTGGTCTCTTTACCGAAGGTAACAGTACCAGAGATCTCTGCGAGAATTGCAGGTTCCTTAGGAGAACGAGCCTCGAACAAGTCAGCAACACGAGGTAGACCACCGGTAATATCCTTGGTACCACCAGCTACCTGAGGAATACGTGCAATAACGTCACCTAAGGAAACCTCGGCACCATCCTGCAACTGAACAATGGCTTTTGCCTGCAACATGTACTGAGCAGAAACACTGGTACCAGGGATCTTCACATCCTCGCCGTTAGCGTCGATGATCTTAACCGAAGGACGCTTCTCCTTACCGTTAGCAGGACGGGCTGCAAGCTCACGAACCTCAATTGAGGAAATACCAAGAGCCTCGTCTTCCTTCTTATCGACGGTAACACCTTCGATGATGTCGATGTACTTAATGAAACCACGTACTTCAGATACGATAGGATGAGTATGAGGATCCCAACGGGCTACAGTCTGACCGACCTTAACCTCATCGCCTTCCTTCACATCAAGCACAGCACCGTAAGGGATCTTGTGGGATTCCTTCACAGAGCCAAACTCGTCCATAACGAACAGCTCTGACTGACGGGAAACAACCACATCCTTGCCATCAGTGTTAGTAACAGTCTTGGAGTTTTCGATCTTGATAGAACCGTTATTACGTACAGTAGCACCAGATTCAGCAACAGCACGTGATGCAGCACCACCGATGTGGAAGGTACGCATGGTAAGCTGGGTACCAGGCTCGCCGATTGACTGAGCAGCGATAACACCGACTGCCTCACCAGGGTTGACCTTCTTGCCACGAGCCAAATCACGACCGTAGCACTGAGCACAGATACCGAACTTGCACTTACAAGTAATAGGTGAACGAACTTTGACGCGGTCAATCTTGAAGGACTCTAAGACATCGCAAAGCTTCTCATCAAGCAAGGTGCCAGCTGCGATCAAAACTTCCTGTGAACCAGGCTTTAACACATCAACTGCAACAGTTCTGCCTAAAACACGGTCACGGAGATTTTCGATAACGTCACCACCTGAAACATGAGGAGTGATGACCAAACCATCAGTAGTTCCGCAATCGTCCTCAGTGATCACAAGATCCTGAGCAACATCAACTAGACGACGGGTCAGGTAACCGGAGTTTGCGGTCTTCAATGCGGTATCAGCCAAGCCCTTACGAGCACCGTGAGTTGAAATAAAGTACTGCTGTACATTCAAACCTTCACGGAAGTTTGCGGTAATAGGGGTCTCGATGATGGACCCGTCAGGCTTAGCCATCAAGCCACGCATACCAGCAAGCTGACGGATCTGAGCCGGTGAACCACGAGCGCCTGAGTCAGCCATCATAAAGATGGAGTTGAAGGAGGCTTCCTTCTCGGTTTCACCTAAGATATTGGTAGCTTCCTGCACTGAGAGGTTGCTCATCATGGCCTTGGCAACCTTATCGTTAGCAGTTGCCCAGACGTCGATGACCTTGTTGTATCTCTCACCTGCAGTGATCTGGCCGTTTTCATACTGAGACTGAACGCTCATCACTTCCTTTTGAGCCTGAGAAATGATTGCGTGCTTCTCACTTGGGATCAACATATCGTCAACACATACTGAAGAGCCAGACAATGCTGCGTGAGCAAAGCCGGTATACATGATGTGGTCGGCGAACATGCAAGTGTCCTTAAGACCTAACTGGTGATAGCAGGTATTCAATAAGGCACCGATCTTCTTCTTACCCAAAGGCTGATTAGACACATGAGTGAACCAGTCCTTGTGAGACATGATCTCAGGTAGAGTCTGCTCGTTAACCCCCTCTGCAGCAGGATCGATCAAATCATATGACAATCCCTTAGGCAAAATGAGAGAGAGCATTGCGCGACCGATGGTGGTCAGACGTAGCTCGTTGTGCTCGGTGAACTCACCAGTCTCCTGATCCTTGGTCCAGTAACGGACACGGCAGGCAATACGTGCCTGGAAGTCAGCCAAATCTGACTTATACAGACGCTCGGCCTCTTCTGCTGAAGAAACGATCAAGCCTTCGCCCTTAGCACCAACTCTCATGCGGGTCTGATAGTACAAGCCCAAAACCACGTCCTGTGCAGGAACGATGATTGGATCACCTGATGCAGGTGAAAGAATGTTGTTGGTGGAAAGCATCAAGCAGCGTGCTTCAAGCTGGGCCTCTAATGTCAGAGGTACGTGCACAGCCATCTGGTCACCGTCGAAGTCAGCGTTGAATGCTGGGCATACCAACGGGTGCAGACGAATTGCCTTACCTTCAATCAAAATAGGCTCAAATGCCTGAATACCCAAACGGTGCAACGTAGGTGCACGGTTGAGCATAATAGGATGCTCACGAATTACCTCGTCGAGAATATCCCATACTACAGGATCCTCACGCTCAACCATCTTCTTGGCAGCCTTGATAGTGGTTGCCATGCCACGTAATTCCAAACGGCCATAGATGAAAGGCTTGAAGAGCTCAAGTGCCATCTTCTTAGGAAGACCGCACTGGTGCAGACGGAGGTAAGGTCCGCAGGTAATAACTGAACGGCCTGAGTAGTCAACACGCTTACCTAACAGGTTCTGACGGAAACGACCCTGCTTACCCTTAATCATGTCAGCTAAGGACTTTAAGGCACGCTTGTTAGAGCCGGTAATAGCACGACCGCGACGGCCGTTATCCATCAAAGCGTCTACAGATTCCTGAAGCATACGTTTTTCGTTACGTACGATGATTTCAGGAGCTGCTAACTCAAGCAGTCTCTTAAGACGGTTATTACGGTTGATGACGCGACGGTACAGATCATTCAAATCTGAGGTTGCGAAGCGACCGCCATCCAACGGTACCAGAGGACGTAAATCAGGAGGCAGAACCGGAAGAACGGTTAAAATCATCCACTCAGGCTTATTGCCAGACTTGATGAAGCTTTCAATAAGCTTCAGACGCTTAGCATATTTCTTGCGATTAGATTCAGAGGAAGTAGAATCCAAGGCCTCACGCAGGCTTCTCTCTTCCATATCCAAATCGATCTGCTTTAAGAGATCTAAGATAGCCTCAGCACCCATCTTGGCGCTGAAATCATCACCGTACTTAGTTAAAGCCTCAACATACTGCTCTTCGTTCAAAAGCTCGCGCTCTTTGAGCTCGGTCATGCCAGCATCGGTCACAACATAGCTTTCAAAGTAAAGCACAGACTCAATATCACGAAGCTTCATATCTAGCATCAAGCCAATACGTGAAGGTAAAGACTTTAAGTACCAAATATGAGCAACTGGAGCTGCCAGTTCAATGTGGCCCATACGCTCACGGCGTACCTTGGCCTGAGTAACTTCAACACCGCACTTATCGCAGATAGTTCCACGATGCTTCAAACGCTTATATTTGCCGCACAAGCACTCGTAATCCTTAACAGGTCCGAAAATCTTGCAGCAGAACAAACCATCACGCTCAGGCTTGAAGGTACGATAGTTAATGGTCTCGGGCTTCTTAACCTCACCATATGACCAAGACTGGATCATCTCAGGGGATGCCAAGCCGATCTTAATGGCGTCGAAGTCCTCAAGACGTTCTTTCTTGAAGGCGTTGCTACGGGTGGCCATCTTGCCTAAATTGTCGCTGATGCCTAAGTCGAGCATATCTTCGTCCTTAGAAGAGCTCATAGCATTAGCGGTCAAACCCTTAAGCAGTTCGTCGTCCTGATTGTTTTCAATGCTCACAACAGTATCTCCTATTGTCGTAGCCTAGCCGGGATTTTGCTCCCGGCTGAAAATCGATTAAACCTTGCGAATGAGCTCAATGTTGATGCCCAATGAACGAATTTCACGGAGCAACACGTTGAAGGACTCAGGAATGCCGGCATCCATACGGTATACACCGTCAACGATGTTCTTGTACATCTTAGTTCTGCCGTTGACATCGTCTGACTTGACGGTGAGCATTTCACGCAGAGTGTAAGCAGCACCGTAAGCCTCCAGTGCCCAGACTTCCATTTCACCGAAACGCTGACCACCGAACTGAGCTTTACCGCCCAGAGGCTGCTGAGTAACCAAGCTATAAGAACCAGTTGAACGAGCATGCATCTTATCGTCAACCAAGTGGTTCAATTTGAGCATGTACATGATACCGACGGTAACCTTACGCTCGAAGGCACGACCAGTACGGCCATCGTACAACTTCATCTGGCCGCTCTCAGGCATACCTGCCATTCTAAGCATAGCCTTAATATCCTGCTCCTGAGCACCATCAAATACTGGAGTTGCAACAGGCAAGCCATCACGCAGGTTATTTGCAAGAACCATAACCTGCTCATCGGACATCTCAGCTAAGTCAACCTTCTGTGAGGTATCACCTAAGTCATAGATATCCTGCAAAGTCTTACGGATCTCGGTCATAGCACGATGCTCGTTGAGCATGCGATTGATCATATCGCCGATGCCCTTGGCAGCAAGACCTAAGTGCACTTCAAGAACCTGACCGATGTTCATACGTGAAGGAACGCCCAAGGGGTTTAGCACCATATCTACAGGGTGACCGTTCTCATCAAAAGGCATGTCCTCAATCGGGGTAATTCTAGAGATAACACCCTTGTTACCGTGACGACCTGCAAGCTTATCACCAGGCTGAATACGACGCTTAACTGCAAGATAGACCTTAACGATCTTCAAGACACCAGGAGTTAAATCATCACCTTCAGTATACTTCTTGCGCTCTTTCTCAAACTTCTCTTTGTACTCGGTTGCAAACTCATCTAAACGTACTGAGAACTCCTCAAGCTGACGCTGAGCAGTATCATCATCCAAACGCTGTGAGAGAACATCCTCGTCAGCTAGTGCATCAACGCTAGCCTTAGACATACCGCTACGGACTAGGAGTGCACGAGCCTGATTGATAAGACCTGAGGTTAAGAAACCGAATTCCTCGTCCAGATCCTTCTTGACCTGAGCGATGTGCATCTCTTCAATTTCCTTAGCACGCTTATCCTTCTCAACACCCTCACGAGTGAAGATCTGAACGTCGACTACGGTACCTACGCAATCATTAGGAACGCGCAATGAGGAATCCTTAACCTCAGAGGCCTTCTCACCGAAGATTGCACGCAGTAGCTTCTCCTCAGGAGTTAACTGAGTCTCACCCTTAGGAGTTACCTTACCTACCAGGATATCACCGCCGTTGACTTCAGCACCAACATAGACGATACCTGCCTCATCAAGCTTGGACAAAGCGGCTTCACCAACATTAGGAATATCTGCGGTAATTTCCTCAGGTCCTAACTTGGTGTCACGAGCAACGCATGAAAGCTCAATGATATGAACAGTAGTCAAACGATCCTTGGCAGCTACACGCTCTGACACCATGATGGAGTCCTCGTAGTTGTAACCATTCCAAGGCATGAAGGCAATTCTCATGTTCTGACCTAAGGCAAGCTCGCCCATATCGGTGGAGCAACCGTCAGCCAACACGTCACCGGCTTTGACAAGCTCATGCAGACCTACGCATGGACGCTGGTTAATGCTGGTGCTCTGGTTAGAACGTGAGTATTTAATTAAATTGTAGATATCAACACCGGCGTCAAACTCGTTTTCAACCTCATCGAGATTTACACGAACAACGATACGGCCAGCATCAACGTGCTCAATCACACCACCGCGCTTGGCGATGATGGTAACACCTGAGTCAACTGCTACTGCGCGCTCCATACCGGTACCTACGAAAGGCTTCTCAGAACGGACGGTAGGAACAGCCTGACGTTGCATGTTTGCACCCATCAAGGCACGGTTTGCGTCGTCGTGCTCCAAGAACGGAATCAAAGCTGCTGCAACAGAAATAATCTGCTGAGGGGAAACGTCCATAAACTGAACGTCGGCTGCCTTACGGACAACGGAATCACCGTTGTAACGGCACTGAACATAGTCAGAAATAATCTTACCGTTCTCGTCGAGGTCAGTGTTAGCCTGTGCAATAACGTACTGACCTTCATCGATTGCAGACAGATAAGCAAATTCCTCTTGGACAACACCATCGCGAACATAGCGATATGGAGTCTCAAGGAAACCATAGTCGTTGCAACGGGCAAACACTGCCAAGGAGTTGATCAAGCCGATGTTAGGACCTTCAGGGGTCTCAATTGGGCACAAACGACCATAGTGAGTAGGATGAACGTCACGAACCTCGAAGCCTGCACGCTCACGGGTCAAACCACCAGGACCTAATGCAGAAATACGACGCTTGTGGGTGATTTCTGACAACGGATTGTTCTGATCCATGAACTGTGAGAGCTGGGATGAACCATAGAACTCACGAATAGCAGCGCTGATAGGCTTTGCGTTGATTAGCTCCTGAGGAGTGGTGTTATCAAGATCACCTAAAGACAATCTTTCTCTTACGGCACGCTCGACACGAACCAAACCAATACGGAACTGGTTTTCAGCCATTTCACCGACGGAACGAATACGACGGTTGCCTAGGTGGTCAATATCATCGACGCTGTCCTTGCCGTTACGGATCTTAACTAGGTAACGCAGAACATTGACGATATCGGAATTAGACAGAGTGCCACGCATTGCTTCATTGTCAATGCGGGAACGATCAAGCTTCAAAGCTTTGTTCTTAGAGTCAACAACCTTGCAGTTAAATTCGCTGACATTGACATCAAGCTCTAAGGTATCCAAAGGAAGGATTACAGCCTCATCAAAGCCGAACTTGCCTTCTTCCTTGGCATCAAACTTAACCTTAAACAGGAAACGCTCTGATGCTGGCTTGAGCTCATCCTCATCCTTGCAATAGATGCCATAATTTAAGTAGTCAAGAAGCTTATAGGCACCAGATAGAGGAGTTAAATCAGGCAGACACTTACGCTCATCTTCATCAAGATAAGGCTTGATGAACTCAATAACCTTAGGGAAGGAGCAGTAGACATTACCACCTGCAACTACAACACCTGACTCTTCAGTATTAACAGTGGCCTCAGGATCAGAAAGCAGACGCTTTAAGCCCAGACGGAAGTTCTTCAACTCATAGAAACGAGAGTCAAACTTCATACGGCCAACAGAGGACAGATCATAACGATCCTCTGCAAAGAACAGGTTCTTAAACAGAGATTCAGCAGCTTCAATGGTTGCATTTTCACCCGGGCGCATCATCTTATAGATTTCAAACAATGCGGCATTGCGATCTGCCTCATCAGAGGTCAAATCACGGGTGGTATCATTGCGCAGAGTATCAGCCATGAACGGACCTTCGTTCACCTGACTAATGTACAACACCTCAAGTTTCTTAATACCAGCAGTTGCGATAAGCGGTAATGAATCTTCAGTTAAAACGGTGTTGGCACAAAGAACTACATTGCCTTCTTTATCACAGTAATTCTTAGCAACGATCTTGCCTAAAAGATATTCTGCTGGAACATCAATTGAAGAAACTCCAGCTTTCTTTAAAAGGCGAATATGACGACCGGTGATCTTCTTACCCTTCTCAACGATAAGCTCTTTACCAGCCATAATATCGAAGGAGGCGACTTCACCCTGCAATCTTTCAGGGACAAGCTCCATAGAGATCTTATTGGACTTTAAGGTGAACTCTACGGTATCAAAGAACAGGTCTAAAATTTGCTCAGTGTTGTAACCCAAAGCGCGTAACAAAACAGTTGCCGGCAACTTACGACGACGGTCGATGCGGACAAACAAGTTATCGCGGTGGTCAAATTCAAAATCAAGCCATGAACCACGGTAAGGGATTACACGAGAGCTGAATAGTACGCGACCAGGATGGGTCTTGCCCTTATCGTCATCAAAGAAGACGCCTGGAGAGCGATGTAACTGGGAAACGACAACACGCTCGGTACCATTGATAATGAAGGTACCATTGTCGGTCATGAGCGGGATCTCGCCCATGTAAACATCCTGGTCAATGCGCTCTTTGACGGATTTAGGTGCGTCCTTCTCATAACGAATGAGAGACAGCTTTACCTTTAACGGGGCAGAATAAGTGGTTCCGCGTATCATGCATTCGCGGACATTGAACTTAGGCTCACCCAAATGGAAGCTGTTATAAGCCAACTCAGCGTTGCCAGAGTTGCTCTTGATTGGGAACACACTCTTAAAAGCAGCAACAAGACCATTTTCATTATTTGGGTCAGAGCTGATGAATTGTTTGAAGGAGTCGATTTGAACGGCCAGCAAATAAGGAGTATCTAAAACTTTAACTCGCTTGCCGAAATCCTTACGGATGCGCTTTTGCTCAGTATAGGAGTAGACCATGGATAGGGGATCCTCGAATTGATCTGTTTCCGGTATGAGATGCTTTTGCATCTACGTGTTATTCAGTCACCGAACCCGAGACCCCCAAATAGGAGCCTCGGGTTTGATTTTTAGGACATTTTAGTCCAACACCGGCCGGTGAAAACCGGTGCTAAGCAACAACTGCCGGATTATTCCATGGCAGCCTTGGCACCAGCTTCTTCAAGAGCCTTAACCAAAGCTTCAGCGTCAGCCTTAGGCATTGCTTCCTTAACCTTGCAAGGAGCAGACTCAACTAAGTCCTTAGCTTCCTTCAAGCCGAGGCCAGTAGCACCACGAACAGCCTTGATGACAGCGATCTTGGTAGCACCAACTTCCTTCAAGACAACGTCGAACTCGGTCTTCTCTTCAGCAGCAGCGCCGCCAGCAGCAGGGCCAGCAACAACAGCAGCAGCAGCGGAAACACCAAACTTCTCTTCCATTGCCTTAACTAACTCGACGACTTCGGTAACGGACATAGCAGCGATTGCGTCAAGGATTTCGTCCTTAGAAATTGCCATTTTATTTTTCCTTTAAAAAAATTTCTTTTGCTAGGCACAGCCTGAGCAATATTTAAAATTTGATAACAAAAAGTTATTAAACAATTGCCGATAATTAAGCTTCGGCAGAAAGTTTGTCGCCCAATGCAGCCAAGGTGCGAACCAATTTGCCAGCAGCGGCTTCCTTCATAGTAGCCATGAGCTTTGCCACAGCTTCGTCGTAAGTAGGTAGAGTTGCGAGCACGTCGATTTCATCAGCGCCGTAAACTTTGCCTTCAAACTGAAGAGCCTTAACCTGGAACTTGTTATTGGTCTTGCCGAACTCTTTGAAAATGCGGGCAGCTGCGCCGGGGTGATCCATTGAGAAGCCGACGATGGTCGGGCCTTTCATAGAATCACGCAAGCTCTCATACTCAGTACCTTCTACAGCACGAGCAAGAAGGGTGTTACGAACAACGTGTAAATAAACGTTATTAGCACGAGCTTCTTTGCGGAGCTTGGTGAGATCGGCGACAGGGATACCGCAAGAGTCAGCAATGACAGCTGAAACTGCAGATTTAGCAGCTTCTGCTACCTTAGCGACAATTGCCTTTTTGTCTTCGATATTCAATGCCATTTTTAGCAGTGACTCCGAATGGTCCTAGGGACCGGTTACCCTTTCGGGCTTATGGAAATATGTTCCAAGGAAAAATTCCGTTGGAGCTTATCTCCGCCTACGCAGGAGTATTAAGGATTACTCCACCTGCGGTCTTTGGTGAGAGGACGAGCCCCTTCCAAACACAGGCCCTTACGAGCCTGCGAATTAAATCTTGCTTATTCAGCAGTAGCAGTAGCAGGACCGCCAATCTGGTTCTTATCAACAGAAAGACCAATACCCATAGTGGTGGATACTGCAATCTTCTTGATGAAAGCACCCTTAGCGGAGCTAGGACGCTGCTTGGTGATTGCGTCAAGCAATGCTGCCAAGTTTTCAGTGAGCTGCTCGGTGGTGAAAGAAACCTTACCAATAGATGCCTGGATGCAACCAGTCTTATCATTACGATAACGAACCTGACCAGCCTTAGCATTCTTAACAGCAGTGGTTACGTCCTTAGTAACAGTGCCAACCTTAGGGTTAGGCATCATGCCACGGGGACCTAAGATCTGACCTAACTGACCAACAACACGCATTGCATCAGGGGTAGCGATGACAACATCAAAGTCCATCATACCCTTCTTGATCTCGTCAGCAATTTCCTGCATACCGACGATGTCTGCACCAGCGGCTTTTGCCTCTTCAGCAGCAGCACCCTGAGTGAAGACTAAAACGCGAACGGTTTTGCCAGTGCCGTTAGGCAATACAGCAGCACCACGAACGTTCTGATCAGACTTGGTTGCATCGATGCCTAACTGAATAGCTACATCAACAGACTCAACAAACTTAGCCTTGGCAGTCTTCTTCAAGGTCTCAAAGGCTTCAGCGGGAGCGAAGACTTTGGTCTTGTCAGCAAACTGGCGGATTTCCTTCATGCGCTTAGATAACTTTGCCATGGATTAGTCCTCCACCTGAATGCCCATTGAACGGGCAGTACCAGCAATTGAACGAGCAGAAGCTTCAAGATCTGCACCGGTCATGTCGGGCTCTTTAGCCTTGGCGATCTCAAGCAACTGAGCGTGAGTGATCTTACCTGCAACTTCCTTACCAGGCTTGTGAGATGCAGACTTAATGCCAACAGCCTTCTTAACAAGGTAGGAAGCAGGAGAAGTCTTAGACACAAAGGTGAAAGACTTATCAGAATATACGGTGATGATTACAGGAACCGGGGAGCCCTTTTCCATATTGGCAGTCTTTGCATTGAATGCCTTGCAGAACTCCATGATATTAACACCGTGCTGACCTAAAGCAGGGCCAACCGGAGGAGCAGGATTAGCGTTACCTGCACCAACCTGTAATTTAATATAGGCAGTAACTTTCTTTGCCATTTTGAGGTTTTCCTCGAATATGTGGGTTATATCGCGCCTTAGGGCGCTTCCCTGCGGTTACAAAAGCGGAAAAGAACTATTTCTTTTCAACTGATCTTAAGAGACCGCACAAAAGATCTACAAGATTTTATACTGTGTTTATAAAAAAAACAAGTTTTTTTGTGATTTAAATGCATTTTTTTGCTACTAATTAACCGCTGATATGCACAAGGTTGTAGCACTCAGGCCACCTGACAGCATAACCTCCTATTTACATGCGGTATTTTGAGGTCAAAACCACATACTCACCTATCTTTTACAGTTAAAATAAATCGAGCTTTACTTGAACTCATAATTTATATTTTTTGCATACTTGTTATTCATAAGGTTTTGTAACAGCATTACCATGAGCGTAATCCCTGATTATCAGCATTTTCTTAGTGATCTCTTTCAAAATGGCGGTCCTGCATGTCTAGCAGAACTTGTTCGTAATTTAGAAGGACAAGGAATTGATGCCAAGATCATTGTCTCCAATACTGCCTTTAATAAACTCTTTCATCAAGAGTCAAGCGAAGACTTACATGGAGCCAACCTGTCGCTACTTTTTCAAACGCTCGATAACAGATGGATCAAGGCATTTGAAAATGCCATCAAACAAAAGAAAAATAGAGCCATTTCTGAATTTATTATCAATATTGGCCCCCTACTTTCAGTATGTTTTTATCCAACTGGGGATAATAAAACCTGCCTTTGTGTCCTAAGAGAAGAGTTTAAAAGAAGACACTCCTTGATGGATATAGATGAAGATGCAACTGCTTCTGCTCGTGAAAATGCCTTTCTACAAGCATTAAGTGAAGACTACACCTGTGCGCTGTTATGCGATCTCAAAAGTGATGAGATCAAGTTTACCAAGTACGATTCATTTTCTCACTTTGGAAGCACGATCATACAAAATAGAAATGCACTGCTGTCGCTTTCAAATTGGGTTCAATACAGCTGGGATAACATAGTCATTCACACTTCAGATCCTATCTATAGAGAAGAATTAAGTAGCGAATTTCTCATACCTATCTTAAATAAAGAAGGTATTTACATCTCAAGACATCAAACAAAGAGGAACAAAAAAGGTTGTAGGTACTTTGAAGTATGCGTAAAAAAATTTTATGAAGATGAAGAAAGTTACGAGGTAATACTCAGTTACCGCCCTATTGATGCCTTAGTTGCTGAAGAAACAGAGCGCCGCGATGAGCTAGAAAAGGCTTTAACAGCAGCGAATGCCGCCAATCTTGCCAAGTCTAACTTTTTAGCCAATATGTCTCATGACATCCGCACTCCTATGAACGCCATAGTTGGATTTGCCGAACTGTTAAAATCTGAAGGTTCTCTATCTCCACTTGCACAAGATTACGTTAAGAAAATTCTATATTCCTCAGATTACCTTCTATCGATCATCAATAATGTTCTTGAAATGGCAAAAATAGAAAGTGGCAAGTGTGAACTTGAGGAACAAGCCATTAACATCGATGAATTAATGGAATCTCTATGGACAATTTTTGAACAGGAGATGAAAAATAAAAACATCTGCTTTACTCATACTATCGAGACCCAACATCATTGGATATATGCAGATCAGTTTAAGCTTAAAGAGATCCTGTTAAACCTTATATCTAACGCCCACAAATACACGCCTTCTGGAGGATATGTAAACGTATCAATACAGGAGAAGCCTACAACCGATCCTCATATCGTAAATATTCAACTCGTCGTTGAAGATAATGGCATTGGTATGTCCAAACAATTTCAAAAGCACATTTTTGAAAGCTTCTCACGTGAACGCACCTCCACAGATTCAGGGCAGATCGGTACTGGACTTGGAATGGGTATCGTCAAACGCTATGTCGATACTATGAATGGAACTATTCAAGTCGAAAGTCATAAAGGTAAGGGTTCCAAATTTACAGTTATTATCCCCCATCGTACCGCCAAACCAATTAAGCTTGCGCAAATTGCTAATTCCGATCTTATAGAAAGTAAAGACTTACATGGTATGAAAATACTTTTGGCTGAGGACAATGATATCAACGCCGAAATTGCCGTATCGCTATTAAATAAACTTGGAATTCAAGTTATAAGAGTTAATGACGGCGTCGAATGCCTACTTAAGATCCAAAAGGATCAAAGCTTTGACGCTATCTTGATGGATATTCAAATGCCACTTATGGATGGATACCATGCCACCAAGAAGATCCGCAAATTAAGTGATCCTAAAATTAATTCCATACCAATCATTGCGATGAGCGCTAATGCTTTTAACGAGGATAAGGAGCGTGGTCAAAAAATAGGTATGAATGGCTACATCACTAAGCCTGTAAGTCTGTCGGCTTTGCAACAGGAATTGTCGATAATTAAAAGATGAGCACTGCTACAAGAAGCCTTATTTAGAGTAGGATAACATTAACAAACAGCAAGAATAAGCCTTTCCCCAACCATATCTAAATTTTCTTGGAAAGTATGTGGATTGTTGTGGAAAAATAACTAGACTTCACAAAATTGTCCCATCCGTAGGATAAAAATACTTCATAACTCCCACCTATTGGCAATCTGCCTTTGTAAAAAAAAGAAACTAAAATTTAAGTTTACAACCTCTTTTACACTACATGTAAAAAAGTTTACAATAGCTCAAGTTACATGCACATTTTTTAAGCATCACAAATAAAGCATGCTGACAGCTACTTAAGACTCACAACATTATGGAGCTATAAGACCATGAAGGAAAACCCCAATAGCCTTATTATGGCTCTGACCTTTAATTATCTGAACGTATTTGTAATACAAGTAGACAAGAATCTTTGTGACGTCATCAAACTTGAGGGCTATATTACTGATGGCTTAAACAAGAAATCGTCCAATTTTATTTATGACGATACACTTGCAATCTATTGTAAGAACCGATGTCACCCAGATGACAGAAAATTTTTTTATGAGAGCTTGTGCAACGATGCGCTAAAATCAGTGTTTGCTGATGGACGAAATCAAATCGAAATTACCTACCGTGCCTTAGTTAACGGTGAAGTCCATTATTACACGGGTAACTACACACGTATTTCAAAAGATAACGAATCACTAAGGTTAGTTGCGGGTTTTCGCAACATAGATGCTCTGGTTGAAAAAGAAAACAAACAGAAAAAAGCTCTTGAGGAAGCCTTAAAGGCGGCAAAAGTAGCTAACGAGGCTAAAACGAACTTTCTTTCCAATATGTCTCATGACATACGTACTCCTATGAATGCCATAGTAGGCTTTACAGAACTATTAAAGCCCTTGGTAAAAAATGACCCAAAAGCATCTGATTACGTAAAAAAAATTCTTTTCTCAACTGATTATCTACTAAAACTTCTAAATAACATACTTGAAATGTCACGAATTGAGAGCGGACATTTTAGTCTTGAGGAAACTGTAACCGAAACACAAAGCGTTAACGATGCCATTTTCAACGTATTTGAACGAGAAATGGCCAAAAAAAATATTACCTTCACCCGCGAATTTAATGTAAAGCATCAATGGATTTACTGCGATCAGCTAAAGGTCAAAGAGATCTTGGTAAATCTACTTTCTAACGCCTGCAAATACACTCCCTGTGGAGGAAGTGTCACAATGCGTGTAAAAGAGATAGAAACCGAAAATCCCACAATAATTGTCTTAGAGGCTATTATTGAGGATACCGGCATAGGTATGTCTTCTGAATTTTTAAAGCATATCTTTGAAAAATTCTCACGAGAGCGTAATACAAGCGAAAGTGGACAGGCCGGTACTGGACTTGGCATGGGAATAGTTAAAAGTTACATCGATGCCATGGGCGGCAGTATCAATATAGAGAGCCAAATTGGTAAAGGATCAAAATTTACCATCAGACTTCCCCATCGTATTGCAGATCCAGCTGATCCAGAGGAGATCGTCAAGCAGCAGCTACCTAGTGATATGCGTTTTGATGGTTTTAGAGTACTGCTTACAGAGGATAATGATATCAATGCAGAAATTGCAAACGCGGTGCTAACTAACCTTGGATTTGAAGTCTTCCGTGCCAGAGACGGAATAGAATGCATTGCCGCTCTCGAACAACAAGGACATTTTGACGTAATTTTAATGGACATTCAGATGCCCAATATGAATGGCTACAAAGCAACAAAGTTAATAAGATCGCTAAAAGATCCTTATTTAAGAACCATCCCTATTGTTGCGATGACAGCAAATGCGTTTGCAGAGGATCGGAAAAAAGCATTAGAAGCAGGAATGAACGCCCATATTGCAAAGCCAGTATATCCAGCCACGCTTCAAAAGACCCTTGCTTTCCTAAAAGAAAGAATTGACTTCCAAAGTCAAATCTGAGTGACGAAAAAGGCGGCATGCGCCGCCCTTTTAGCATCAAGCGATCTCTGATTAGAGATCCTTTTCAACCTGAGAGAACTCAAGCTCAACTGGAGTTGCACGACCGAAGATGGCAATTGACACGGTAACTCTATTCTTCTCGTAGTCAACACGTTCAACAGTACCCACGAAGTCCTTGAAGGCGCCGTCAATAGCACGTACGCTTTCACCAACCTCAAACTCGGTCTTAGGACGAGGAGACTCTTCACTCTGCTTTAAGCGATCAAGAATGCGATTGGCCTCTGCCTCAGTAATAGGAAGCGGGTGCTCAGAAGTACCACCAATGAAACCTAATACGCGATCGGTATGCTTAACTAGCTGCCAAGTATCAGGGGTCATACGCATGTGAACCAAGACATATCCAGGGAAGAACTTACGCTCAGTCTCGCGCTTCTTGCCATCCTTAATTTCCTTAACTTTTTCTTTAGGAACAAGAACTTCAGCAAAATCATCTTCCATGTTATAGAGCTTGATACGCTCAGAAAGAGTCAATGCTACGCGCTGCTCAAAGCCGGAGAAGGCCTGAATAACATACCAACGCATAGGCACAGTTGCATTTAAGGAATCTTTTTTCTCGTCGATTGACTGGGCAACAACTGCTGCGGCCTGGTCATCGGCAACGGGAGCTTCTGCTACAGGAGCTTCTGCTACGGGAGCCTCGTCTAAGACGGGTGCTTCAAATTCAGTATTATCTGCCATAGTCATATCTACCTAAAATTAGAGAGTAATGCCACGAACTATTTGTAGGAAAACTACATCACAAAGGTATAGGAAAAGGCTCACTACACACACAGCTACGAATACAATCAAAGTAGTTTGAAAAGCTTCCTGACGTGTAGGCCAAACCACCTTTAAAAGCTCGGTATAGGACTCAGAGGCAAATTTTAATAAAGAGTGCCCCTTATTGGTAAATACCA
Organism: Firmicutes bacterium CAG:534; assembly: GCA_963650525.1. Lineage (GTDB taxonomy): Bacteria > Pseudomonadota > Gammaproteobacteria > Enterobacterales > Succinivibrionaceae > Succinivibrio. The sequence continues at coordinate 541 of CAVJLP010000040.1, read as the reverse complement.
ATACACCTAGGCCAATAACGATAGTTACTATTACCGCAGCAACACGACCTAATCTCTGAAGAGTGGTCTCGTCTAGGAGTACGTAATTTGAATAATAGTAATTGCCGAAAATGGCGCCGCAGATCAATACTACAGAAACGATCCATAGCAATGCATTGACTGGAGCAGAAACGAAAGTCTCTTTGACATTCTTCTTTGCTTTCTTTGTCGTCTTAGCCGGCACATTAGCATTCTGAGATGCTGCCACAGTGGCGGTCTTTTTAGTCGTAGTCTCGGACATATCTTTACCCTAAAATCACGGCATTATCTTGTATATACAAGTCTCCGCATGCTGTATTTAGCGCCGTCGCGGAGAAAATCACTTCAGTAACGCTTATTAGCGTTTGATGGGTACACAAACTCAAGTGTAAAACCCACACTAAAGCGAAAGTATACCACGTCTCTGCCTATCTTCAGAAGAAACAAGGTATTTTGAATTGGGTTTTGAAAAAAAATCCTGCCCTAAGGCAGGATTTTCTGAATTTTCCCTAAGGATTATTCA
>CAVJLP010000039.1:0-19946 GCA_963650525.1 Firmicutes bacterium CAG:534 | reverse complement strand
TACAAACTTAGTTATCATAAGTAAAACAAAAATAACTTATCAAAAGATTAGTTTTACTAATGGATAGGAAGCTTTGTCATGAATCGCTATCTGGTACTCCAAAGAATAGTTGAATTAGGCACCTTTACCAAGGCTGCAGATGAGCTAAATCTCACACAAAGTGCGGTAAGTCAATGTATATCCTCACTTGAGGATGAACTGCATATCAAGCTTTTGAACAGATCACGCTCTGGTGCTGTATTAACTAAGGAAGGACAACTGCTTTTTCCTAATATTGAAAAGGCCTGCTATGAGCTAAGAACAATTGAAGAGCGCGCGCGTGAGCTTAGAGGATTGGAAACAGGAACTATCCGCATTGCTACCATGGGATCAGTTTCAGCCCACTGGTTACCCTTGCTAATTGGTCGTTTTCAACAGCAATATCCCAATATCGAATTTGCTCTGTTGCAAGGTGATTATGTACAAACGGCTGAATGGATAAAATCAGGAGCTGCTGATTTTGGCTTTGTAAATCCTCATGCAGTCTCCGGTATCAAGACCTTTCCTATAAAGGATGGGCGCATGCTTGCAGTACTACCCCAATCTCACCGTCTGTGCAAATACGATGTAGTCCCCCTAAAGGAGCTTGCTAAGGAAAAATTCATCCTTTTGGAAGAAGGTGGCTATTCAGAGCCCTTGAAGGCCTTTGATGAGTTAAAGCTAAGACCTGACATAAGGTTTACCATCCACGATGACTACGCCATTATGAATATGGTAGAGGCCGGACTAGGAGTCAGTATGCTTGCAGAGCTCATGTTGCGACGCCTAAGCTATAACCTGTGTCTAAGGCCTACCGCGCCTATGGTAGTACGTCCCATCTATGTAGGATATAAGGACGCACTATCGCTAACTACAGCTGCAAGACGCTTTCTAGATCTTCTAAGAGAGGCAATTCCTGAACTTCCCTAAGGATTATTTGACCTTGGGTCCCTTAGTAATAGCCTCAAAATCAAAGAGATCTTTATCATACAGATGAGATGGGATCACGCTTTTCATAGCACGAAATGCAATGTCACAGCGCTTAGGGTAATGCTTATCCCATTCACGTAGCATCTTGCCCATGGCTGCACGTTGCTGATCCTCACCCCAGCCACAAAGCCCCTTTGGTAGCACCGGATACTGTCTAAGCTCTGAAAGCTTCTTAATATCTCTTTCGCGGCAGTATACCAACGGACGGATGACAACCACATCACCTTCATCATTGCGCATTACCGGAGGCATGGTCTTTATAATGCCGGCGTTAAAAAGATTTAAGAAGAAGGTTGCCAGTACATCATCCTTATGATGACCTAAAGCCACCTTATTGCAGTGCTGTTCACGGGCAATACGATAGAGGTTACCACGACGCAGGCGCGAGCATAAGGGACAAAATGGCTTACCCTCAGGCAACTTCTCTTTACAGAGATCGTACACCGGCACCTTCTCAAATATATAAGGCAGACCTACACGTTTTAAATGCTCCTCCAAAGGACTTTCATCAGCATTAGGAAAGCCTCCATCTATGTGTACTGGCAAAAGATCAAAACGCACAGGAGCAGAGCGCTTTAGTGAAAGCAGAAAATCAAGCAGAGCATAGCTGTCCTTACCACCTGAGAGGGCAACTAGGATTTTATCGCCTTCTTCAATCATGCCGTAATCACCTATGGCATGACCAACCTTGCGTCTTAAGCGCTTAAATAATTTGTCTGCCTGATATTTTTCTGCTTTGTACTCAATATTAAAGTAAGGACTAACATGACGGCCGTAATCATCGGCCTCTTTTGGAAGTGACTGATCGTCTTTCATGGCGAAATATCTCAATTAAGGCGCTGATCTCTTCAGCGCCTGTTTATTATAAAAATTAATAATCGTGACTGTTACCTGAGGTAGGAACAGCCCTCATTACACTCTTAGGCGTAACCACCGCAACATCGCAATCTAGTTCATCAACAACTCTTTGGCAGATATTTCCCAAAAGAGCCATAGCAAGACCACGACGGGCTGAGGTTCCGATAAATAATGCCGTTGGCTTTAGCTCATGACAGATTGCGGGGATCACCTCATCTGGATGTCCCTCTCTTATATGGCAACAGTCAGGATCAATACCATGGCGCGAGGCAAACTGCAGTACGCGCGAGCAACTCTCCTTGATATTCTCCTCAGAGATAAGTTGCGGGGTAAAGCCAGGCAGATCGACAGCCGCAGGTGAGATCACCGGAATTATGGCATTGATAAGATGGATCTTGCATTTGGTAAGTCGCGAGAGCTCCTGGGCCTCACGCAAAAGACGCATATTCAGCATTCGTCCCATGGCATCATCCTCCATAGGCACGGCGATGGCAACAGCAATGATTCCAGTTGGAGACCACATCTGATCCTTTGCAATATATACCGGCACTGGAGAATTTGACAATAACTGAAAATCAAGCGGGGTAAAGAGCACGCTATCTAACAATCCGTGCACATCACAGGCCTTAATAATAAGATCTGCTCCAATCTCCTTTGAAACCTCAGTTATTGATTTACCCACCTGACGTGACCAGATGACCTTGATCTCAACCTCATAGCCCATCGCATTAACACGCAGATAAGCATCAAGCCAAGCCCGTTGCTTATCGACTACATCCTGACGCATGCGCTGCTCCTGTTCAATTGAGAGCACCGATGATATATCCCAGGAAAAATCGTAAACCGGCATCAGAGCAATAATTTTAGGCAAGGGTCTTGATGCACTCTGATGCATTCTTGCATACTGCACTAATGAGAGCGCACGCATCAGCGCAGGCTGTCTCATTTGCCTAGGTTCAATTACCGCAATTACAGTACTGATCTTTTTCATGAGTTACCTCTGAGCGCAATAGCTGGCGACCTCTTGGTCTAAGTGGTTCCAGGCTTTCTTAATCTTACGAATATAGCCGTTATGAATGTTCTGATTTACAGAATAATGAAAATGATAATTTCCAACTCCGCGCCAGATCTTACCATTTGCCTTCTCTATCTCACGACGCAATAAATATCCCATGGCCCATACATTCTGACAAGGCTTTGAGGCCATATCAGACTTCGTCAATTTAAAGCGGGATAATTCCTTAAGACGGACATCATTTATCTGCGCAGGGCCGCAATCATCAGTGCCATTAGTATTACGCGAGCATTTTCCGTTCATTGGCCCCTGCTCCACATATAAAACTGAATATAAAAGCTCCTCAGGAAGCTCAAACTGCCAAGCAACATAGGCTACACAATTGCGCAATGAGGAGTATTTATCCATAGGAGGCATGGAATAGGCAATATCACGCCAATGCTCGGCACTGCCATGACACTGCATCACCTTAGCATCAGCAAAGCCTACTGATAACAATGTCACAAAGCAAACAATCAGCCACCTAAGGCCATTATTAAACATATTCTTCATTTTTTATTAGCATGCAAGGCTTATCACTTTTTAAGCTCTCTTACTGCATCTACCAAAGTATTTTCCACACTATCTAGATCAAGATCAGAGAATTTAACCGTAGCAGCCTTAGGATTTGGAACTGCAAACTCTAACGGCTCTGGTTTTTGATAATGCTCACCTGACTGTGACTGCCTAAGCTTGATAGTCTCAATCATGGCCGTAACGCTAACCCCGCCACGCTCAAGTCTTACCGGACGCAAGGTAAAGATCAAAGGATCGCGGCCGTTGCGTAGCGTGACCTTCATGGTAGTTATGGCAGCTCCGGCCCCCTGCCGCACCAAAAGCTCAGATGGAGATGCTGTGATCTCAGATGAAAATCCAGGATGCTCACACACCACACTGTCAATATCCCAAGGCACGCCATCCACATCAAAAAAACGCATGATTAAAGCACCACGATCAGGAACACCGGCAACTAATCCTGGAACATAGGTATTAGCAAAGCGCACAACTCCGGCACTGTCATCACCTGGCACAAAGGGGGCTGACTGAACCTCTAAAACCTCAACATCAGAGCCCTTGCCATCAGAATTTTTAACTTCATCTAGTTCATGCAACTGCTCAGTTGTACGAAAGTCCTTAAGCGTATCAGGAAGCTCAGGCGGGGCCTCAGGAGCCTTAATCTCGGAGTAGACGCTTCCACTGCAAAGACATAGCGCCAATGCAGTTACTGACAGTTTGATTGAAAAATGTGAGCTCATGGTCTAATTATAACGCATCATAAAAAATCCGTTACATGATGAAGATCTACGAATACGTTGAGATCCAAGCCTTGATAGCCCTGTCTAAAATTCATAAGACTTCCCTTTTCTTTACCAAGATTAGATTTAAACAGCGAAAAAAGCGCTGTAAATGCACTCCTCATTCAAGTTTATAAATTTAGGATGTGGTAAAATTGCGCCGATTTTTATAACTGCATTTTAGAGGTTTTTCATGAGCGCTATTGTTATTGGACATAAGAACCCCGATACCGACTCAATCGTTGCAGCTTTGTCTGCAGCTAATCTTTATAATGGCCGTGGCATTGAAGTTACTGCTGCAGCTCAGGGCGCTGTTGCTCCTGAAACTGAATTTGTCTTAAAGCACTTTGGTCTTACAGCACCTGAAGTTGTTACTGAGGTTGCAGGTAAGGATGTTTACCTAGTTGACTTCTCTGATCTTGCTCAGGCTCCTGATGATTTTAAAGATGCTGTGCTAAAGGGTATCGTTGATCACCACAAGCTCGGTGATGTTACCTCAGATTCTCCCCTTGAGTGCTGGATCCAGCCTGTAGGTTGCGCCAATACCGTTTTAAAGATCATGCACGACTTCTACGGCGTAGCAATTCCTAAGGCTCTAGCCGGTGCCATGCTTTGTGCTATTTTGTCTGACACCGTTCTCTTTAAGAGCCCTACCTGCACTGAAGCTGATAAAAAAGCCGCATCAGAGCTTGCAAAGTTCGCCGACGTTGCTGATATCAACGCTTTAGGCATGGAAATGTTTAAGGCAAAATCAAACCTCAATGCCTCACCTCGTGATCTTATCTTCCGCGACTTCAAGGACTTTGACATGAACGGTAACAAGGTTGGTATTGGTCAGCTTGAGCTCATCTCCCTTGAGATGGTAACTCCTGAGCTTCGTGCACAGCTTGCCTCCGAGCTTGCAGTAGTTAAGGGTGAAGGCCGTCACAGTGCAGTTTTAGTTTTAACTGACATTATGCGTGAAGGCTCTGAGCTTTTGGTCTGCTCTGACAACAAGGATCTTGTTTTGTCAGCTTTAGGTGCTAAGAGCGAGTCTGACTTCCTACCTGGTGTTATGTCACGTAAAAAGCAGGTAGTTCCTCCTTTGCAGCAGGCTTTTAAGGCTTAACTCTACTTTAGAATAATCATATGCCCGGAGAGATCTCCGGGCTTTTTTTAGAAAATCAAAGACAGTATTTATAAAACCATGCAAAAGATCCCTGTAATCGGCTTTGTATCATTAGGCTGTGCCAAAAATCTGGTAGACACCGAAAGACTATCATCTGCTCTCGTTGCAATGGGCTATCAGACATCTCCTGATTACTCTCAATGTGATCTAGTGATAGTAAATACCTGTGGCTTTATAAATCCTGCCATTGAAGAATCCCTTGAGGCGGTAAATGAAGCCTTAGGACAATCAGGAAAGGTGATAGTTACCGGCTGTCTTGGCAATAATGTTGCTCTTGTAAAGGAGCGTTGTCCCAAGGTTGCCGCAGTAGTCGGCCCTGGCATGCGCTCAACTGTAATAAGAAATGTTGAAAGGCTGGTTGGACGTCCTCCTGAGGAGGCAAGACAGAAGCTTCCTACCTCAGGTATTTTATTGACTCCATCCCATTATGCCTATCTAAAAATTGCTGAAGGCTGCCGTCATCGCTGCTCCTTCTGCATTATTCCCAAGCTTAGAGGTCCCCTGCGCTCACGTAATGAACAGAGCATTTTAAAAGAGGCCAGAGATCTTGCCGATCGCGGCGTACGTGAACTTTTAGTGATTGCTCAGGATTCATCAGATTACGGTTTTGATTTAAATCCACAAAACAGCCTCTCATCACTTCTTAAAAAATTGTCAGTTTTAGGACCTTGGCTACGCGTGCATTACGTCTATCCATCAAAAGAGGCTGACAGAGCCGTCGCACTTATGGGAGAGGGGTTGGTATTACCCTATCTTGATGTGCCGCTACAGCATATCTCATCAGGAATTTTAAAGAACATGCGTCGCCCTGGCGGTCTTGAGAAAGCCTCCGCACAGATCGCCCGCTGGCGTGGACTGTGCCCTGATCTTGCAATCAGATCAACCTTTATCACAGGCTTTCCCGGCGAGACTGAAACGCAATTTAATGAGCTATTAGACTTCCTCAAGGAAGCAAAGCTTGATAGAGTTGGCTGTTTCCCTTATTCAGATGTAAATGGCGCAGATGCTAATTTACTTCCTGATGCAGTTGATCCTGAAATTCGTCAGGAACGCGCCAGTCGCCTGATGGAATTGCAAGAGCAGATCTCCTATGACAAATTAGAAGAGCGTACGGGAAAGGAATACGACGTTATTATCGACTATGTCACAGAAGATGGTGATGCCGTAGGACGTACTAAATATGAAGCACCTGACGTTGACGGCGTGGTAACCGTACAAAACGCCAGCAATATTGAACAGGGAGATATAGTACGCTGTGTTATTACCGATCATGACGAGCATGATTGTGTCGCTGTGATGAAGCAAAGAACTGACGCCCCAATTGCTTTTAAGATGTAAGCAATCAATATTAAGCTCCGTCTAATGAAAGATGGAGCTTGGTTAAACATTGTTCCAATACTTATAAACAGTATTGCCAGCCACTGTTCTTAAGACCTACTCTACAACAAAGCAATTGTTGCAATAAAAGCAAACTTCTCTGCCGTATTTTTCATCATCTTTAGCTCAGAAGCTTAAAAAAAGGCCTCCTGAATTTACAGAAGGCCATCATTTATACCATGCTTTTAAGCCTTAGCTCAGGCCCATTAACTGAGGCAGGAAGGTTGAAAGCTCAGGGAACAGTACAATAATTGCCAAGGCAACCAAAGTTGCGCCAAGCAAAGGCAGTACTGCTGGAGTTAACTGCTCAATAGTCAGATTACAAATCTTAGCACCGACATACAGGTTAACTGCAACCGGCGGTGTTACCTGACCTACAGCTAGGTTGACGGTCATCATCACACCAAACCAGACAGGATCCCAGCCAAAATGCATTACCAAAGGCAATAAGAAGGGTAATAGCACATAGTAAATGGAGACAGCATCTAAGAGCATGCCTGCAACCAAAAGCAGGATATTGATCAGCAGTAGCAAAATCCAAGGATTGTCTGATAAGGCAAGTAATACCTCAGCACCACGTTCAATTAAGCCTACGGTACTTGCAACCCATGCAAAAAGACCTGCGCAGGTCACCACGAACATAATTACAGCGGTACCCTTCACGCTCTCAATTAGCATGTCAAATATCATCTCAACAGATCTAATGGTCTTATAAATAAAGATACCGACAAATAAGCCATAGAAAATTGCTACAGCAGCTGCCTCAGTTGGAGTAAAAACGCCTCCATAAATGCCACCTAGGATCACTACTGGCGACATGATGCCCCAGAAGGCCTGCTTGAAGGCCTGCCAGACAGAGATCTCAGATTTAACCCCGCGATAGCCACGGCGCTTGGAGATGATATATACGGTAATCATCAAGCAAACGGCAACAACAATACCTGGAAGAATACCTGCGGAGAACAAGGCTGGCACTGAAACATCAGCGATACCGCCATAGACGATAAAGGCGATTGAAGGCGGGATCACAATGGCAAGGCCAGAGGCTACTGACACATTGGCAGTTGCAAAAGGTCTGTCATAACCGGACTTAACCATTGCCGGGACTAGAATCAAGGCAAGAGCTGCCACAGTTGCAGGACCAGATCCAGAAACTGCGCCCCAGAAGGTTGCAACAGCAACAGATGCAATAGCAAGACCTCCGGTCATATCACCTACTATGGCCTGTACCAAGATCACAATGCGCTTTGCGATCTCAGCACGCTCCATGATATAGCCTGCCAGAATGAAGAAAGGAATTGCCAAAAGCGGTACTTTGGCCACACCTGCAAAAATATTGTAAGAGAGCATTTCAATGCCCATATCCCAGTTCCAAGCAACAAAGACTGCTGAAAGACCTAAGGAAATGGCAATAGGAACTCTGCAGGCGAGCATGACGATAAATAAGATCAAAAGCCACACGGCAGGATCAGTTAATAAAGACATATCCATACTTATCCCTCCTAAATAGCATTTGAACGAAAATCATCAGCAGCACGCTGACAAACACGGATAATGGCAACCAGAGATAACAGCGGGGTTACCATGGTGTAGAGCCAAACAGGCAAAGATAAGGACTCGGATACCACCTCAAGCTCAACCTCATCCATCACCTCAATATAACCGTAATAGGCTAATACCAAGAAGAAGATGACTGAGCACAGCATGCCAAATATATACATCAGTCGTCTGCAAGCACGTGGAACATGATCAAAGAGAATGCTCATACAGAAATTGGATCCCTCACGAAAGGCGCGGCTGGCACCTAGCATTACCACCCATACAAAAAGGTTAACGGTAAGCTCCTCAGAGACTGAAAAAGATAGATTTGTACAATAGCGAACTACCACATTGGCAAAGGCGACAGTAGCCATAACTGCCAATAAAACTGCTCCTAAATATTCCTCAAGATGCAGGAATATACGGTGCATTAATAGATTTTTGAGCATAAAGTTACTGTGTAAGTTATATATTTTAATAAAGCAATAAAGCGGAAGTCGTTAAACTTCCGCTAAAAGCGCAATTATATGGAATCTATAGATTATTTGGCAACTGCAGCCATATCAGCCTCTGCGGCTGCTACGAGATCTTCACCGATGGTCTTAGTCCACTTGGCACGTACCTCGGCAGTTGCATCATAGAATTCTTTGATCTGCTCTGGGCTATACTTGGTAACAGTCATACCGTGCTTTTCAAGCTCAGCATAAGGATCAGTTACTGCAGGAAGCTTATCAATTGACTTTAAGTACTCATAAGCCTGACCATCATCAAGACCGAGACGGGACAGAGATTTAGAATACTTTTCAGTCTCCTGAGCACACTTTTCAATGATCTTCTTATCCTCATCAGAAAAATCCTTCCAGACTTTCTGATTGGCAGTAAGGAACAGCGGATCGATCATGTAATGCCACTCAGTGTTGTACTTATGGTAATCCCACATCTTAAGGGAGACGTTAATACCATTGGTAGGATTCTCCTGACCGTCAACAATGCCCTGCTGGAAGCCGGTGATAGCTTCAGACCAGTTGATAGCCTGAGGATTGGCACCAATTGCTGTAAAGATATCTGCAAAGATAGGAGTACCGCAGACACGGATCTTCAAGCCCTTGAAATCATCAGGATGCTCAAGAGGTCCCTTTGAGGAGGTGATCTCACGGAAGCCGTTTTCAGCCCAGCCTACAAACTTAACCTTAGCCTTCTCAATAACATCTTTGAGCATCTGACCTGACTTGCCAGCCTCAACAGCATCCAAGGCCTTATATTTATCAGGCTGATTTGCAATAAAGAAAGGAAGAGCAGTCAGGTTTAATTCCTTAAGCTGCGGAGACCAGTTAATGGTTGATGCCAAAGCAAAGTCAATTGCGCCGTTACGTACCAAAAGCATCTCGGAGGTCTGCTTGCCAGCCATAAGCTGTGCGCCATGATAGACCTTAATATTGATGCGGCCCTGTGTTTCCTCACGCACGCGATCGGCAAAATAGGTGCCGGCCATTCCCCAGCCGGATAGAGCACCTGGAACACAGGACAACTTATACTCTGCCTTATATTTAGCAGCGTCAGCAGTAGATGCAAAAGCCCCCAAAACAGCAGCAGCCAAAACGAGGGTACGAAGACAGCGTTTCATAAACACTCCGTCAATAAAAATACAGCACTAGGTGCAAAAAAATTTATGTACGAAAAAGTCCTCAAAAAAAATGAGAACCTATTATGAGAAACTCCCCGACTGCACTTAAGTAGTAGGACAAAGTGGCAATCGGCTCAGAGCTTTTGGCACTACCTTTTTGAAAATTTTTTGCTTTTCAAAAAAGTGTTTATATCGATAGATCCTGTCTTGTTAACAAAATCAATGCACTTATTTTACACAAAGAAGGCATTTTTACAAGCATCTTGCGCTGTGAATGTGCACAAGATCGTCTTTTTTACTAAAAATATTTGCGCAGCTTTTATTTTTGTATGAACTGGTCTAATATGAAAACAAATTTAGATTTAGGAATTTATTATGACTTATGCTATTTATTCCAAGGATTCTTGGTGGCGCCTGCTCTAATGCGGGTCGATAGCTTATGCTCATATATAACTAACCAAAGGACCCGCTGATGCGGGTTTTCTTTTTTCTGCCCGCAAAGTTTAGGTCTAGCAACATACGGGATAAAACATGAAATCTATTACCTTTGAAACAAAATATATCCGTGATATTCATCTGTTCTATAAAGAGCACTTCTTCAAGCCTGATACCATGCTCTTGGAATCAGCTGAAATTGTAGATAAAACCGGTGTCAAATCCTTAGCAGGCTTACACTGCGCCCTTAAAGTTACCTGTGACGATATGGTGGTTACTGCAACTGCCCTCTGTGACAATGGCTTGCATCTTTTAAATATGCTCGCATCTGAGCTTAAAACAGATATTTCTGACAATAAGCTCACTGTAGCTTATCAAAGACCAGCCTCAGGACTTGATGAAAACACCCGCCTGAAGGCTCCTGGTCCCATGGATGTCATGCGTGCAGTACGTAAGCTTACAGCAAAATGCCAAAACATCATGATCTCAGGCAACATCTCTTTTGACTTTATCAATAACTTTGAATACATAGGTGATGTGCCCAAAGGAGAGAATCCATGCTCTGATTACACCTTCTATATCTTTGATATTTCTGTATTGTGCAATCACATCAATAAGACAACAGAGGTCTTTGGCTTTGCCTTTGGACAGGATACTTATGAGGATACAGCCCTTAAAGCCCTGCGTCTTCGCGATCTTTTAAATGATTTTGAAGAAGAGGACGATTTATCCCTTGATAACAAAACTGAGGTTCAGTTCAACCCTGATCTTTCAGATAAGGAATTTGGCGAGATCGTATCTAAGATAAAGGATCACATCATCAAAGGTGATGCCTTCCAGATTGTGCCCTCCCGCACCTTCAAGACTCCATGCACCGATCCCTTTTTAGCCTATGAATACCTAAAGAAACTAAATCCCTCCCCCTATATGTATTACATATATGATCCTAAGTTCACTATCTTTGGTGCATCCCCAGAGTTTGCAGTCCGTTATAACGCACCAGATAATGAAATTTCCATCTCTCCTATTGCCGGCACCCGTGCCCGTGGCATAGGAAAGGATGGCAAAATTGACAGAGAGCTAGATTCACGTATTGAGCTTGAGCTTAGGACCGATCGCAAGGAGGTAGCCGAGCACCTGATGCTGGTTGATCTTGCAAGAAACGATCTTGCCCGCATCTCAAAGCCAGGCACTCGTTATGTCGATAACATGCTGCATATCGATAAATATCAGGCGGTAATGCATCTTGTATCTGATGTTCACGCACAGCTTCGTGATGATCTAGATGCCTTCCACGCCTATCTTGCCTGCATGAACATGGGTACCCTCTCAGGCGCACCTAAGATCATGGCGCACGAAATAATCTACCGTTATGAGGGTAAAAAACGCGGCTCCTACGGTGGTGTTGTGGCCATGATCAGCAATGACGGCAGCTTTGATTCCTGTATTACCATCCGTTCAGCCTTTGTGAAAAACAATGAGGCCTTTGTACAGGCAGGCTGCGGCGTGGTTTACGACTCAGATCCACAAAGTGAATGCCAGGAGACTGAGAATAAGGCCCGCTCTACTTTAATTGCCCTTACCATGGCACAGAATGCACTTAAGGCTAATAAATAATTGAGGAGATTAAAGCTATGAAACACGATGTCATTTTTATCGATAACTTTGACTCCTTCACCTATAACCTTGTAGATGAGCTACAGGTTTTAGGCAACAATGTCACGGTCTACCGTAACGATACTGATCCAGACAAGATCATGGGACTTTTACAAGGCATTAAAGATCAGGGAGGATCCCCTGTTTTGGTGCTCTCTCCAGGCCCTGCCTCACCTGATGATGCCAATAACCTCATTCCCATCATTAAAAAAGCTCTGGGTAAATACCCTATGCTAGGAATCTGCCTAGGTCATCAGGCCCTAGGTCAGGTATTAGGCGGAAAGGTTGAGCGTGCCAGTGTAATTGTGCATGGTAAGAGCTCCGATATCGAGCACTGCGGAACTGGTGCCTTTGCAAATCTACCAAATCCGCTGAAAGTTGCCCGTTACCATTCTCTAGTGGTAACCAATCTTCCTGAAAAAGTCGAGGTTACTGCAAGCTTTGATGGTATGTGTATGGCAATGCATCAAGCAGATCTCAAAATCACCGGCTTCCAATTTCATCCAGAGAGCATCATGACTGCTTTTGGCCGCAAGCTACTTGAGCAGGCCTTAGATGAAATTGCCGGCTAAATGCATCCACTCTTAAAAAGACGTGCATCAAAACTGTCTAATACTAAAGATGCACGTTTTTATTGATACTTGTTTAATCGCTCTCTTTAGAACAAATTCTTCTTCATAGTAGAGAAGACAATGATATTTGACTGTAAATTAGACCCAATGCTCCAAAAAGAATGTAAAAACTGAAATTTTTTTTGACATTTTTAGCGCATATATAAGCCCTTTGCACTTTTTATGTGCATTTTATTTTATGTACTTTAACTAAAACTTATTTGGGTATAAATTACCTCTATCGGATAAGAACAGGATATAAGAAATGTTGATTACTTTTGCATATGTAAGCTGGTGGCCTCGTTAACTTGCGGGGACAGTTTTCTTTTGTCAAAAAGTAATCAGGGGACCCGCAGTAAAATGCGGGTTTTTTTTTTAGTTTTTAAAGATTTTCAGAATAAATCATCGAGGATACACCAATGAACGTCACTTTAGAGAAACTATATAAAGGTCAGAGCTTAACTACTGAGGAAACCAAAGCAGTTTTCGCTGATATCTTCTCAGGCAAAATGGATCCAGTTGTTCTAGGCTCCCTATTGACTGCCTTAAAGATGAATGGCTATACCGCAGATGAGATCGGTGGTGCCGCCTCTGCCATGATTGAGGCTGCCGAGCCCTTTGCACGTAACCGTGCAATTGAGGTAGGAGAAATCGTAGGCACTGGTGGTGATAAGCTTGCAACCATTAATATCTCAACCATGTCCGCCATCCTTCTTGCTACCATGGGCTTACATGTTGCCAAGCATGGTAATACTGCCGTATCCTCAAAATCAGGAGCATCAGATGTCCTAACCGCTCTTGGCTATAACATCCGCACCTCCAAAGAAAACACCCTAAAGAATCTTGAGCAAGAGGGATTTGCCTTCTTCTTTGCCCAGGTCTACCACAAAGGCATGCGCTTTGCAGGTCCCGTGCGCAAGGCTCTAGGCACCTCTACCATCTTTAATGTTTTAGGACCTCTGACCAATCCTGCCCGTGTCGATTATGAACTCCTAGGTTGCTATGATGTTGCACTGCTTACCACCATGGCTAAGGCATTGCATTTAACCGGAGTCAAGCGTGCTATGGTAATTAACGGCAACGGCATGGATGAGATCTCAATCTTTGGTGAAACCAAGGTAGCAGAGCTTAAAGAAGACGGCTCTATTACAGAGTACACCTTAACTAACGATGACTTTGGCATTGTCGGTGACTTTAACCAGAAGATGCTAGAAGGCGGAGATGCTGAATTTAACGCCGATGTCGCTCGTGAAGTACTTAGCGGCCGCGGAACAGATGCCCAAAAAGCTGTGGTATGTGCAAACTCTGCTGCCATGCTCTACCTTGCAGGCAAGGTCAAGAATGTCAAGGAAGGCTATGAGATGGCAGCTAAATTCCTTGCAAGTGGCAAGGCAATTGATAAGCTCAATGCTGTTTGTGCTATCTCTAATCAGGAATAAATATTAAATAAGGTTAGTGAAGGTCTAATCATGTTACAGCCCCAAAGCCTTACTGAAAATGCAAAGCAGTTTCCCGGTTTAAATCTGCCGGGAATTGAAGGCACTGTGCTTGCAACCATCATCAATCCAAAGTGCGAGGATGTGCAAAAAATAGATGTTGCCTCATTACCAAAGCGCAACACTGAATTTCGTTCACTCTATCAGGCACTAAAAAAAGGACAGGGCCGTACCTTTATCCTAGAGTGCAAGAAATCATCTCCTACCCTAGGAGACTTCTGCAAGGATTTCTCCCTAGATAGACTGATTTCCTGCTACGAGGGCCATGCTGCCGCAATTTCCGTGTTATGCGAGGAGCATTTTTTCAAAGGCTCACTTGAATACCTAAGATATGTACGTGCACATACGACTCTTCCTGTGATCTGCAAGGATTTTATCATCTGCAAAGAGCAGCTCCTAGCTGCCTGCTCAGCAGGTGCCGATGCCGTGCTTTTAATGCTACAGCTTCTAAAGAAGGAGCGTTTTTTAGAACTCTACGCCTTTGCAAGAGAGCTTGGTCTTGAGGTTTTGTGTGAGGTTGATACCGAGGATGATGCTCAATTTGCATCAGAGCATAATCTGCCCGTAATAGGTATTAATAACCGTAACCTGCGCATTTTAAAGATAGATCTAAATAACGCTAAAAAACTCTACCCTTTGCTTCCAAAGGACAGCGCTATTGTGTCAGAGTCAGGCATCAGCTCCTATCAGGATCTGAGATTTTTATCTCCTATAAAGAGCTTTTTAATAGGCTCCTCCCTCTCAGGAGCACCTGATGTGTTTTATGCGGCAAACTCTATGCTTTATGGCATTAACAAGGTATGCGGTATCAAAACACAGGAGGCACTAGATGCGGCAATCAAAGGACATGCTGCCATTGCAGGTCTTATTTTTGCAAGAAAATCCCCACGCTTTGTCGAGCTTGAAACAGCAAAGGCACTAGTGCGCCATGGTCATCCAAAAATTGCCTTTGCTGCAGTTGTAGTTGATGAGAGAGTTGCTGATATCATTAAGCTTGTGCATGAAACTGGAGTTGACTTTGTGCAGCTTCATGGCCATGAAAGCGTTGAGGATATCAGAGAGCTTAAAGAGGCACTGCCTGATATTAAGCTTATAAAAGCAATATGCCTAAGAACAGATGAGGACTTTAAGCACTATGAGCAGTATGCAGACGAGGTTCACCTTATCATCCTTGATTCTGGCACACCTGGCTCTGGTACCTCCTTTGACTGGAGGAAGATCCCTTCTTTTATAGATAGATCCAAAACTCTCCTGTCAGGTGGGATCGGGCTTCACAATATAAATGATGCACTCTCTTTGGGCTTTGCAGGAATAGATATGAACTCTGCATTGGAAAAAGACAAGGGGCTTAAGGATCCTAAGCTTATTGAACAGGCCTTAACTACCATCAAAGAAAACATTTAAAAGGAAAAAACAATGACTATATTAAATCCCTTTTTCGGAAAATACGGTGGACAGTATGTCCCCGAGGTTTTGATCCCGGCCTTGGATCAATTGGAAAAAACCTTTGTTGAAGCAAAGAATGATCCTGAATTTAAAAAAGAATTAGATGATCTTCTTACCAAATATGCAGGTCGTCCTACTCCTCTAACCCTTTGCCGCAACCTAACTGCCGGCACTAAAACCAAGATCTACCTAAAGCGTGAGGATCTGCTTCACGGCGGTGCGCATAAAACCAATCAGGTTTTAGGTCAGGCACTTCTGGCAAAGCGTATGGGCAAGACTCGTATCATTGCAGAAACTGGTGCCGGACAGCATGGTGTAGCAACTGCACTTATCTGTGCCCTCCTAGGCTTTAAATGCTGCATCTATATGGGTGTTAAAGATACCGAGCGTCAGAAACCTAATGTATTTCGTATGCGCCTCATGGGTGCTGAAGTACGTCCCGTAACCGTAGGTGCCGGAACTCTAAAGGAGGCCTGCAACGAGGCCTTGCGCGATTATGCAGCAAACTTTGAAAATACTCACTATATGATCGGTACTGCAGCAGGTCCGCACCCCTTCCCTACTATCGTAAGAGAATTTCAGAAAATCATAGGTGAGGAAATTCATCAGCAGATCCTAGAGGAGGAGGGACGTCTGCCTGATGCCTGCATCGCCTGTGTAGGCGGTGGCTCAAATGCCATTGGCATGTTTGCAGACTTTCTTGATACCGATGTACCTCTTTATGGCGTGGAGCCTGCCGGCAAGGGACTAGATTCAGGCTTTACCGGTGCTACCATTCAGCGTGGTACTGACGGTATCTTCTTTGGTGCAGTATCAAAGAACCTACAAACTGAAGATGGCCAGATCAAGGAATCATATTCAATCTCCGCAGGTCTTGATTTCCCCTCAGTAGGTCCCCAGCACGCCTATTTAGACTCAATTGGCCGTGTCAAATATGTAGGTGCCACTGATAACGAGGCCCTAGAGGCCTTTGCCCTGCTCTCTGAAAAAGAAGGTATTATTCCAGCCCTTGAGTCCTCTCATGCTCTTGCCTACGCTATCAAGATGATGCGTAAAAATCCTGATAAAGAGCAGGTACTAGTTGTCAACGTCTCAGGACGTGGCGATAAGGACATCTTCAGCGTCTCTGATTATTTTGAGGAGAAAGGCTGCATCAGAGAAGATGGCACCATTGATGCCACCAAGCTTCACGATTAAGGAGAGAGAAAATGGAAAAACGTTTTGAAAAGCGCTTTGCAAAGCTTCAGGCTCAAAATGAAGGCGGTTTTGTCCCCTTTGTCACTCTCTGTGATCCAGACTTTGAGACCTCCCTTAAGATCCTCCATGCCTTAATTGAAGGTGGTGCCGATGCCCTGGAGTTAGGCTTCCCGTTCTCAGATCCCTGCGCCGATGGTCCAGTCATTCAGTGTGCTGACAAACGTGCCTTGAACTCTGGTGCCACTACTAAGGATTTCTTTAAGCTCATCGCTACCATAAGAGCGGAATATCCAGATCTTCCCATGTCTATTCTTGTCTACTCAAATGTAGTAGTAGCACATGGTGTTGATAACTTCTTTAAGCAGGCCCATGATGCAGGCTTGGATGCAGTTTTAATTCCTGATGTACCAGTAGGTATGCTTGAAACTGGTGAAAACTTCCTAAAATGTGCTCAGGACAATGAGGTCGATACTGTTTTAATTGCCCCGCCTAATGCATCTGAGGAGACCTTAGATAAGATCGCCAAGCTCTCACAAGGGTATACCTATGTGCTCTCTCGCTATGGCATCACCGGTGTTGAGAATACCTTTGGTCGTCCAATACGCATCATCAACCGTATTAAAGAGTTGCACGGTGCTCTGCCTATTTTGGGCTTTGGTATTTCAAAGCCTGAGCATGTAAAGCAGGCTCTGGAGACTGGTGCCTTAGGTGCTATTGCAGGCTCAGCATGTGTCAAGATCATTGAAGAGAACCTTAATGATGTACCAACCATGCTTGCAAAGCTAAAAGCTTATGTAGCATCTATGAAAGCGGCTACTAAGAAATAGTAGTTCTTTGTGTATCACGCATAAAAAGGCTAGGAAACTAGCCTTTTTTTTTCGATCTTGATCGATAAGAAAACAGATCACTTCTTAAAGTGAGGCTACTTGTCTGACAAGCAAGAAAAAGGCTCTGGCTCTCTGTCAAAGAAATAAAAAATTTTTCAGAAATTAAACTTGATCGCTATAAACGAAGCCACAAAAAAGCAAACGCTTGTAAAAGACACTGTAAAACATGTAATTCCCATTAAAACTATAATGCAAACGTTTGCTAGTATTTTACGCAGCAATTCACATACATAAAAAAAATCCACTGCTTTCTAAAAATACGACTGTTGATATTTAACAACTTGTTTCTTGTATTCAAATATAATATTTATAAATCTCACAACATGCTCTCAAAATTCATCAGATCACTTTAATAAATAAAAAATTATGTTATCGATCACATTTTTATCTAAAAGTATAAAAGCACTTACAACAACAGACTAACACTTTGTTATATAAGGATTTTATTAAATAATAAAAAAATATCTTCCCCAAAAATTTAATCAAGTACATCTGATCTATTTTCAATTTTGTGACTAAACCTACAAAATATTCTCACCTGATCTCGTAAAGTATATTTAGCCGAAGTGATGACTCGGTGTCCTTTTAGGTTCTAAGACAGGAAGAGAACACAATGTTGAATTTCAAAAAATGTTTAGTTGCAGCCGCTGTTGCTGCTTCATTTGCTGCCGCCTCTATTGCTAATGCAGCTGATTCCCTCACCATGAAGCTTGGCTTTGTGGATCAGGCTAATTCCTCCTACGCTATGGGCGGTAAAGTCTTTGCAGATGAACTGGCAAAGTTAACCGACGGCAAGCTCAAGGTCCAGCTCATCTGTGGCGGTACCTTAGGTGGCGAGCGTGAAATGTACGAAGGCGCTCAGATGGGTACTATGGATATGATCACCGTGGTTAACACTGTTCTATCTCAGTTTATTCCTGAGCTCACCATCCTCGATCAGCTTTTCCTCTTCGATAACGAAGAGCAGGCTCATGCTGCAGTTGACGGCAAGTTAGGTGAACTCATTGCCAAAAAAGCAGAAGAGCAAGGCGTTCACATCATCGGTGCCTTGGAATCTGGTTTCCGTGATACCTTCTCCAAAAATCCTATTAAGACTCCAGAGGACTTCAATGGTATGAAGATCCGTACCATGGAGAACAAGATGCAGATCACAGCCTTCAATGCCTTAGGTGCTATTGCAACTCCTATGGCTTCAACCGAGCAGTACACTGCCTTGCAGCAGGGTACCATCGATGGCTGTGAGAATGCCGTAGGTAACATGCTCATCAACCGCTACTACGAGGTTATTAAGAACGTAACCAATACTCACCACCAGTTCACCTATATCTTCGTGGGTGTCTCCGATAGAACTTGGAAGAAGATCCCTGACGAGTTCAAACCCAAGATCTATGAGGCTATGAAGACTGCAGTTGCTTGGCAACGTAATAACCTTAAAGAAATCAATGACAACGCTCGTGCAGAGCTTGTAAAGAAGGGTGTTAACTTCTATGACATCGATCGTGACGCTTTGAAGGCTAAGGCTGTTCCTGAATTACAGAAGCTTATCACCAACGTTCCTCAGGAATGGGTTGATGCTTACAAGGAAGCTGTAGCTTCTGTCAAGTAATTAAATGTTTCTCCCCAAAAAAGTTTAAACATCCAGAGAGCACTGATAAATTAGGTGCTCTCTTTTTTAAAAGAGATGAATTTATGAATGCCCTAGGACGTAATTTGGAGAAGATTGAGAATGTCATCATCGCAGTCTGCTTCATAGTAATGTGTCTTGCGGAATTTGGTCAGGTTACCAACCGTAATATCTTTCACCTACCTATTTCATGGTTTGATGAGCTTGCCCGCTACTGCATGGTCTATATGACGCTACTTGCAACTGAGGCAGGTCTTCGTGACGGCTCGCAGATCGCTGTTACCGGCTTTACCGATAAATGCCCGGCAGCTATCAAGCGTCTTTTACGCATAGTAGTTAAAGTGGTGATCATTGCATTCTCCATCATGATCACTCAGACCTCCTACCTTTTGGTTATGAAGCAGGTTGCAACAGGACAGGTTTCAGCAGGTCTTTCTCTGCCGATGTGGATCCCCTACGCCGTACTCCCTGTAGCCTTTGGCTTTATTACTGTTGTTCAGGCTATTGTATTAGTAAAACTTATCAAATCTCCGCTAAAAGAAGATAACAAGGAGAACGCATAATGACAGCTTTGATCCTCTTTGGTGGCTTTGCACTGATGCTAATCATCGGTGTGCCTATTGCCCTAGCCTTAGGTGCCGCAACTGCCGTTACTCTTTTTTACATCGATA
>CAVJLP010000038.1:0-20038 GCA_963650525.1 Firmicutes bacterium CAG:534 | reverse complement strand
CTAGCACCATCTTAGGTATTACCGTTTTTGTATACTCTTTAGATTAATGGCGATCTCGCAATCAACAATTGCCACGACCCTCAATCCATACCACGTCAGAGCAAAGCTAGAGCATAACTAAGCTCTAGCTAATACTGCGGTCACCAATTGATGCTTACGCTTAATCTTTTTTCAAATCACGCGCTCTTTGCTCTTCAAATGCTACATCAAGCCAAGTTCCATGATCCTCAAGCCAACGCGGCTTTAGATGATCATCATCTCGATAACGCTCTCCTATATCGCATTTCTTATTAGGGCAAACAATTGACTCTATGTCGATGATGGTTGCAATATTGCCAAGCATCTCCTTTACGGTAGTATTTCCTTCTTTCCAGCTGTCCTGAGTTGGATAATCAATAACTAGATGGCGTACATCGTCAGGAGTCATAAACAGACGATGTAGATGAGTAGTTATATCAAAAGTGCCTCTATCGTAATAGGCATCACCACCATCCCATGGAGCATCAAGCACGGCATAAAAATTAACATCAGGATATTTGGCTTTAAGCTCTTGATATTTCTTTAATGCTACAGTTTTATAATTGACACCATCTTCATCGATTTGTCCCCACTTAGATGCAAGAATAATCGATTTGATCTTGGAAGTTTCAAGCAAATTATCAAGCTTGCTGATCGTTGCCATCCAGCCTCCATTTATCCACACAGAAAGAATTCCTGAGTCAATTCCATACTGCGATGAGAGCTTTTGCATACGGTAGTAATACTGCTCTGCATGTGAATCGCCAATCATTAAAATCTCAGGTTGTGCATGAGTTGGGAAGGAAACGATATTCAAATCAGCAATTTTTGTCTGCTCACACTTGTTAAAGTCAACACGACGACGAGTATCTTTAAGAAATTGAGACCATTTCAAGGTCACTGCTCTAGGGTAGTGAGCATCAATTTTGCAGATCTGAGTTTGTACAATTGTAAAAGCAATAAGTAGCATTAGTAAAACAGAGGATACACCTACCCTGCCAAAATGCCAGCTACTATGACGTAAGGGATTTTCAACTGCATAATAGATCACAGTTGAAATAAGCAACGTTGCTAATAGCGCTAATACTAACTGCAACTGTGAAACATTACCGCTATTTAAACGCAGATAAGCTAGCAACGGCCAATGCCACAGATAAAGAGAATATGAAATAAGTCCTATAAAAACTAGAGGCCTTAAAGACAACAACCGATTTATAAAGCATTCCTTGCCTGCTGCAATAATGAGCATGGTGCCTATAACCGGCATTAAGGTCTTAAATGATGGATGTACTGCAGTATGTGAAATCATGGCATAGACTACTAGCACGAAGCCCACAGAGGACATGAGCTGACGCCATCTTAGGGATATAGACTTAAAATCCCAAATCTTAAAGCACTCAACATAGCTTATAAGAATGCCCGCTCCTAATTCCCAGAAACGATTAATAGGCCAATAGAAGGCACGCTCTGGTATATGTGCATGCATACAGGAGCAAAATGAATACACAGTAAAAAGTACTACAAAGCCGCCTAAGAGTTTTTTGGATTTAAACCTCCACAGAAATGCACAAATAAGTGGGAAGACTATGTAGAACTGCTCCTCAATTGACAATGACCACAGATGCAACAGTGGCAATAGTGTTGAAGATTCATCCCAATAGCCACGTCCCCTTATAAGATGGAGGTTTTGATAGAAGAAAGAGGATGCCCTTAAATCAAAGCTTAGAGCTCTGTATTCCTTGGCTGTCATTATGAACCATCCCAAGATCAGAACGGCTAACAGGACCAAGAGCAAGTTAGGAATAATACGTTTGATGCGTCGACGATAGAACTCAAGATAAGAAAATTTTCCCGTCTGCAGTCCACGGAAAATGATCCCTGAAATTAAATATCCTGAGATCACAAAGAAGATATCAACTCCAAAGTAACCTGAGGGGATTAAAAAAGGAAAAGCGTGGAATATCAAAACCGGTAACACCGCAAGAGCTCGCAACCCGGTAATATCATGACGCCATTTGGGATCACCATTAGCGCCCGTCGTACCTTGTTTAATACGAGAATTTTCTGATGAAGATTTAGGAATATCAACTACTTGTGTGTTTAACATTTTTATACTACGAGCACCTTTTTATTTGGCATTTGACACAACGCAATTACCGGATATTTCTTCAAAATATGATACATTGTATCAATTTTAACGACACCTTGAATATATGAGCCCAGATCCAAAATCAAGGGGGCGAACATGCGTTCTACCAAAAGCATTGTCCTATTGAGTTGCCGTCTCTAATGGTTGCAGCTGCAGAGAGTTTACAATTTCATCAAAGTTCCTATTTTCTGTAAGATCCTGCTCACTTATCTTGCGACAGGCAACAGTATTAATAAGCTCTAAATTACCTCTTGGCATATTTTCACTGCAGGTTCTGACGATAAGCTCAGATAAATGCTTTCGGGCACACTCATTAGCGCCAGTCCAGGTACCGCCCTTATTATTATCAATTGTTTCCTGATCATTAACCATTTTTGTCTGATAGTCACAGGAGATCACCATTGCATATTGAGATGCGGCATAAATAAGCTTATTGCGGGCCATAGCGTTATAGGTGATAAAACGCTGACGAGGATGCACTAGCGACAAAAAGACACAGCGTCTGTCAACTATGGCATGTCTAATATCCACCTGCTGGATTTTCTTTGAAAGATTTTCTGCAACACTGATGATGCAGCGACCACCATTTGCCAAGGCTGTATCTTGCGCAATACCATCTACGCCCTTGGCCCCACCTGATGATATGGCATATCCTCCTGCAACAGCCTTTTTTACCACATCACAGGTAAACTTAACTGCGCTGGCATCTTTCTCAAGATTACGTGATCCCACAATAGCCAAGGTCTTGGAGCTGTCAATTAAAGACAGATCACCTGAATAATAGATAACAGCTGGGATCGGGATCCCGGCAGCTATAAGCTTTCTTCTGATAATTGCAGGATAGTGTTGCCTATCTGCCCTAGTAACTACCCTGATCCCCTCCTTTTCGAGGGTACTTAGCTCAAAGAAAAGCTGCTGATGTCTTTTAATCATCTGCGGAATACACTGGTCAAAATCGTTACGCTTTATTCTGCTAAAAAGCTGCACATGCGCATTACAGATCTCCTGAATATTATCTGCATTCATATTAAAGAGATCTGATGGCTGCTTGCCTGATAAATATAAGGCTTGAGCAAACGCTGCATAGGCTGCATCTGAATAAGGCTTAAGATCACCATGTAATGCCAACTCAGAGCACAGCATCAGCGTTACTAATTCATTATCTGAAATATCCAATTTATCTATCCGTTAAACGCAGTGTTTGCAAGGGCAAATGGGGTAACACTTCTGACATGCGCCTTCTGTTTTAAAAGCATACCAGCTATGGTGAAGGTCCAGCGAGAATCCACCATATCATCTACTAAAAAGACATCCTGTCCAATAAGCTCAGGGATCACTCTTTCGTCTATATCAAAGCAATCAAGTACATTTGAGCTTTGAGTTTCAGAATTCTGCATGGCCTTTTGCTCAGGGTTGTCCTTAATCTTAATGATTGCATCAAGGCATTTTATATTGAGATTTGCTGCAAGCGCATGGGCAAACTCCCGCACTAATGTAGGGTGACGCAACGATGGAATATAAACAATGGTACGAGCGGCAATGATCCTAAAGCTATTATTGACGCAGGCTAGGAACCTGATCATATCACCCATAAGGCTTACAAGAACCCTATCAAAATGACCATCCTTATACTTGCCATACGCCACCATGTTTCCCAAATTTACGCCGTATTTACACAGGAAAAAGCCTCTTTCATTTGAAAGCTCAGGCGGGATCTTATGATGATCAGGCCCCATTACACGTGGCTCAATCTGATTTAATGCAGGATTTGTCCGGTAAGGAGCGTCTATGAAATAACGCGCCTTGGTAATATTGGTCATGTCCTTTAAATCCTGCGGCACAAGTTTCCTGCAGTTATAGCACTTGCCGCATTCTGCCATATAGGGATCATTAAGCTCTCTTGAGATGAACTTGGCATAGCATTCACGTGTGGCACAATAATCCCGCATCTTTTGGAGCGACAGATATCTGTTTTCGCGGATTTGTTCCTTGTTTTTCTGATAGGCATCCAAATTGGCAGGGTTTTGCGTACGAAAATACTGAGTTTTGTCCTTATAAACGAGCTTTAGAGCTGAAAGATGCTTTAGCACATCAACAAGATCGCTACGCTTGATATTAAACGCCCTCAAGATATCCATAAGAGATACACCATTGCGCTTATCAATAAAATCAAGCACCATGCCTAAGGCTTCAGTTGTGGGCAAAGCATTTTCTATGAAGAAGCGTTTGATTTTTTCATCCTCAGGACCGCTCATCAAAATAGCATCAGCATTCTCAAGATTACGCCCGGCACGACCAATCTGCTGATAGTACTCAAGGATGGACTGAGGACATTGAAAATGAATAACAAAGGCCACATCAGGCTTGTCATAGCCCATACCCAAAGCAGTGGTTGCGACCAAAGCCCGGATCTGGTTGTTGTAAAAACTTATCTCTAGGCCACGCTTTTGCTCATCCTGTAAACCTGAATGATAAGCATAGGCAGCAATACCGTTTACCTGCAGAAATGTTGCCAACATTTCACAGCTTGAAATGGTAAGACAGTAGATGATCCCACATCCCTGATGAGTCTGAAGATACTCCAAAATCCACGCATATCGGTGGGTAATGCCATGAGGCGTCATTACCTGAATATTCAGCGACTCTCTAAGCAGAGGGCCTCTGATGACTTTTATTTCAGTTTGAAACTGTGACAGCAGATCCTGTACCACTGCATCATTTGCAGTTGCGGTAGTTGCCAGAATATGGATATGCATGTTTTTGACGAGGGAATCATTTACAAAATCCTTAATCTCGCCAAAAGACGGCCTAAAATCATGTCCCCATTCAGATACGCAGTGCACTTCGTCAATTACGAACAATGCAAGCTCTTTGCTGATGTTTGAGAAGATGAACTGCTTTACCTCATCCTTTGCCAATTGCTCAGGCGTGATATAGAGAATGTCGACGAGATTTTTTTGCAAAGCATCGGCAATTGCAGGACGGTTGCCATTATCACTTTTGGCTAAGGTGGTTCCATTTAACAGCATTACCTGAAGCTTAAGCCTAGAGGCTGAATCCTGCTGATTGCGCATTAAAGAGAGCAGAGGACTTACGATGATGGTCGGCCCGTAGCCTTTATCTCTGAAATATCTGGTGGCAAGAAAATAGACCATACTCTTGCCCCAGCCAGTCTTCTGCACCACCAGCGAAAAATGATTGGTAACAGTCGATATTATCGACTCAAGTTGCCCTTCTTTAAAGGAAGCTGTTGGACCGAAAATCGTTTTTAGATACTCAAGAAAGATTTCAGATCCCACAATAGCTCCTAAATTTTTACGTAATGGTATAAGAGTAACACGAAGAGCTACGAACAACCGTAAAAATAAGGTTGCAGCCTTATGTACTTAAAATTGAAATTTCCCACTAAGCCTAGGAGAACCCAAACTTACGCCAAAAGAAATGGTGCAGAATAATACAGTACAGAAAGGATTTAAAGGATAGAGGATGAAGATTAGTGGTGCGAAAAGAGGGACTCGAACCCTCACGCCTTGCGGTACTAACACCTGAAGCTAGCGCGTCTACCAATTCCGCCATTTTCGCATAAAAAATGGTGATCCCGATGAGATTCGAACTCATGACCACCGGCTTCGGAAACCGATACTCTATCCAGCTGAGCTACGGGATCATATTGATGAAATCTCACAGTTTCTGCGCGGTATTATACACAGACATTGACAAATTTCAAGTAAAATAGTGACCGAATTTTTATCATTTAGTAGGATGAGCATAGAAAATGTCATTTGAAGAGAAAAAATCGTTTCGCGGAATTCGTGCTGTCTATGGCGAAGAAGGTTTCCGGAAACTGCAAAATGCCCATGTTTTAGTGATCGGCGTGGGCGGTATTGGTTCATGGCTTGCAGAATCTCTGTGTAGATCTGCAGTTGGAACATTAACCCTGATAGACTCTGACACCATTGAGCTGACAAATTCCAACCGTCAGCTACACACTAGTACTTCAACCGATGGCCTTTATAAAACCAAAGTACTGGCAAAACGCTTTTTGGACATCAACCCTAACCTTAACATTAATACCTTAGAGATTAAGCTTACTCCTGAGAATATTGCTGATGTATTAAAGGACTGCCCACCATTTGTTGCAGAGGCAATTGATGATATTGAAGCCAAAGCTTATGTTGATGACTTCCTTGCAAGGCGTAAGACTACTTTTATCGTGGCAGGCGGTGCCGGTGGCAGACGTGATCCAAGAAAGCTTGACATAGCAGATCTTGCTGCAGCCAAGGGTAATTCTCTTATTGCAAGATTACGTACTATCCTAAGAAAGGAATACGGCTATCCTAAGGGCGGATATAAGATGAATATTCCCTGCGTCTATACCTCTGAGAAGCCTGTATACTCTGAAAAAGAGGCTTATATGTCAGGTGATTTGCCAGCATTTGGGGCAGCCATGCCAGTGACAGCATCTGCTGGCCTCATGATGGCATCTTGGATTATCGAAAAAATCGTAGCTGATTAAGAATAAGGACGAGCTGATGATCGAGCAAGAATTTGAACAATTAAAGGATCTTTTAAGAAAGAAACTGCCGGATTACTTGCAACAAAAGGGGATCGCTATCGATTCTAAATTTACATGCTTAAATCCTGAGCATGACGATCATCAGCATTCTATGATCTATGATCCGCGCGACTATCGTGTCCACTGCTATGGCTGTGGCAAGCAGTATGATATTTTCCAGATTGTAGGTCACGACTACAACCTCAACGATTTCACCTCACAGTTTAAAAAACTGCATGAGTTATTCTTAGGACCACTCTCTAATCAATTATTGGATTTCCTGAGATTAAGACATATTCAAAGTGTTCAGAATGCACGTCCTACTGCAGTACCTCCCAATACACAGCGTCCTGTAAATAACAGAATGGGAAATGACAATGGCCCGCTCTTTGAAATAGAAAGCAGTCCTGAGCCTGCTCATTCAGCGTCACGTACCATGAATTTCAATTCAGCTGATTTTGAAATTCAACCTATGCCTGAGTCATACCGCTCCAGAAATAATTTTGCTGCTAACGAGAGCATAAATCTAAACTCAAGACCTTACGCTCAGCCTTTTAAGAGCAATAACACCTTTGGTATTTCACAGGATAACAACGTATCTACATTCTCACCCTTTGTACAAAGAAACAATGATGCCTTCCAAACAGGCTCTACCTTTGATATCCGTCGCGAGGAATTTGCCCCCGAACGTGATTTTTCTGAATATTACAAGCAATGTCGTCTCAATCTGCCACAATGTGATTACTTCAAGCGTCGTGGCATCTCAGATGAAACTGCAATCCGCTTTAATCTAGGCTTTGATCCAACCTTCAACGCCGGATCTAGTCAGTACGGCTCTCAGAGCCTGTGGCATGCTGCCATTATCCCACTGTCAAACGGTGCCTATGCTGCCCGTAATATCGATCCTCTGGCAAAAGACAGATACCGAAAAGAAGGCATTCTGCGCTTTTTTAATATTCAGGCCTTAGAAAAATCAGGAGATATATTCATCACCGAAGGTGAGCTTGATGCCCTCTCTCTTGAAACACTTGGATACAGTGCTGTGTCCCTAGGGGGCTCTGGCAATGTGCTGGCCTTTTTAGATCTCTTGCGCAAGCAGGATCAGAGCATTAACCGCAAGTTCTACATTACTCTTGATAACGATGAAGCAGGCTTTGATGCAACGAAAAAGTTAGCCTACGGTCTTAAGGGTATGGAGATCTCCTACACAGTAGTTGATATTTCCTTCCCCTATAAGGATGTAAATGAGGCCCTAGTCAAGGATAGGGAAAAGCTAAAAAACCGTCTTGCGCACCTAGACGAGCTTCTTACCTACAATTTAACCCCACTGCCTCATATAGTAGAGCCTCATCAGTTCATCACCACCTCCGAGGAGATGATGCATCTTAAGCTTAGTGATGCCCTCTATACTTTCTGCCTGCGACCTCAAACTGCCCGCAGACTTATTGCAAGCATCATCAAGGACAGAGCTGCCAGAATAGTGTATGCAGGCTCTCTGTCTCAATGGCAGTATATTGCAGCACTTATCATGCGTCAGCATTCTCAGAACCAATACGGTGATTCAACCTATGAAAATGCCCGTTTGCTCGAGGTTACCTCAGATGATCCTGATGTTGATCTCCTAAAAGGGATCACCGCTAGCAAAATTCAAGGTGAAAGTGACTTTATCCCGCTAGTTGATTTAACCGCTATGCCGCTTGATAAATGTCTGCTCACTACCGCAAGACTCTCACGTCTTTCAACCTCTCTGCAGCTTCCGATCATTGCACTTTGCAACACTGATGCTAGTCGCTATGTTGAAGCTCAAGCGCTACAGAATCTTGATATCAATTTAAACAGCAATGGTGATTTCAACTGCCACAGTGTTGACAGCATGGGCAAGAATTTAGACTTTACCGTATTTAGCTCACTCTGATATTCTGCAAATAAACCTTCATGAAACTTAATGAAGCACAAAGTGAGGCCGTCTCCTATACTGACGGCCCTTGTCTAGTATTGGCAGGTGCTGGCTCTGGCAAAACCCGCGTCATCACCACTAAAATAACCAATCTTATACGCAACAAAGGCTATCTTCCAGAAAGCATCTGCGCAGTAACCTTTACCAACAAAGCCGCAGCCGAGATGCGCGAGCGTGTATCTAAGGATTTAGGTCAGGATATTGCCAAAAGACTTACAGTCTCAACCTTTCACTCCCTAGGGCTTAATATCATCAGACAGGATCACCATGTCTTTGGACTTGGACGTAATTTTTCACTTTTTGATCAATACGATGCCCAGAAAATCATCGCCGACATCATCAAGGATGAATTTCCGCAGCTCTTGACAGAAAAAAGTGATAAAACTCTAGCAGAGACGGCTGCCACCACTATCTCTCTTTGGAAGGGTGCTTTAAAGACTCCTGAGGATCTATCAGCCTCAGGCTGCAGAACCTGGATTGCTCTTACCTACGGCTTTTATGAAAAATATCTTCGGGCATGCAATGCGGTAGATTTTGATGATCTTATCTTCAGAGTAACTACTAGGCTGCTTTCAGATGATGTATTCAGAAATAAGTGGCAGGATAAATTCCGCTATATTCTGGTCGATGAGTATCAAGACACCAACGAAAACCAGTATCAGCTTTTAAAAATCCTAAGCAGTAAATACCGTACCTTTACCGTAGTTGGTGATGATGATCAGTCAATTTACTCCTGGCGTGGCGCAAGACCTGAAAACATCCGCATGCTCTCTGAGGATTATCCTGATCTTAAGGTGATCAAGCTTGAGATGAACTACCGCTCAACGGCGCATATTCTGCACTGTGCCAACGGCCTTATTGCAAACAACGAGCATATGTTCTCAAAGACGTTGCGCTCTGTCTTAGGAGATGGTCCCTTAATTCAGGTACGAGAGGTCAACTCAGAAGATGATGAAGCCTCAAAGGTTGCCGAGCTTATATTTGCCCACAAATACCATCATCACAGTTCCTTTGCCGACTATGCCGTGCTCTATCGCAGTAATTTCCAGTCACGAGCTATCGAAAAGGCCTTTCGTGAAAATCACATCCCCTGCGTGATCACCGGCGGCTCATCCTTTTTTGAGCAACAGGAGATCAAGGATGTCATGGCCTGGTGCCGTGTGATCTGTAATCCCCGTGATGATGCCGCACTGCTACGTATCATCAATGTTCCCCGCCGCGGGATCGGTGCTGAAAGCATTGGGGCTATTTCTCAAGCATCCAAGGCAAGTGGCAAGTCTCTCTTTGACTCCATGTTAAACGCAGAGCTTACCAAAAAGCTTAGCAGCAAGCAGATGCAGGCAGTAGCAGGCTTTGTGATTTTAGTTACCAATCTAAGACAGCTTTTGATTGCAAAGCAGGATGCCACACTTGCAAAAAGCCTTCTGGACAGAGTTAACTATGAAAACTACCTTAAGGTGAGCACCCAGTCAGAGGCTGCAGGAGATTTTAAGATCCGCAATGTACGCTCCCTTATGCAGTGGATCCAGGAGTTAATCTCCGGTGCCAAGGACCGAGAGCCTCTAAATTTTGTCGAAGCCGTGGATAAATTAGGCCTGCGCGAAATGCTCGACCGAGGCAATAGCAGTGATGACAGCGGTGATGCCGTACAGCTTATGACACTGCATGCATCTAAGGGGCTTGAGTTTCCCTATGTATTTTTAATAGGCTGCGAAGAGGGCATTCTACCTCACAGAAATTCAATCCCCATGGAAGGAGGCGTTGAGGAGGAGCGGCGTCTTTGCTATGTGGGAGTTACGAGAGCCAAGCAGGAGCTTAATATCTTGCTTTGCCGTCAGCGACGCATGCGTATTCAGGACAATGGCGAAGAGGAGATTAAATATGGCACTCCTAGCCGTTTTTTAAGCGAAATGCCCAAAGAGGATCTGCAATGGCATCGCATCGGAACTAAGGAAATCATCTCCCAGGAGCAAAAGCTTGCCACCATGGATGAAGTGCTAAAGAGAATGCAGGCTTTAAAAAACAACACCAGATAAACAACAAGGGCGCCTGATTTTCACCAGACGCCCTTGTTTACTAACAAGAATTACTTATTAGTTGTTGCCGACAGTGATTTCCTTCATGTCAGACATGTAAGCACGGAGCTTACGGCCAACAACCTCGATAGGATGGTTGCGAATTGCATCATTGATCTTGATAAGCTCAAGGTTATCAACGCAATCATCACCCTCTAAGCCTTTGCCCATGACATCAAGGTTCTGACGAGCCATGAAGTCCTTAAGCATAGGAATAGCGGCGTTTGCAAACAGGTAGTTGCCATACTCAGCAGTATCGGAAATAACCACGTTCATCTCGTACAAACGACGACGAGCAATGGTATTGGCGATCAAAGGAAGCTCGTGGAGAGACTCATAGTATGCAGACTCAGGATAGATGCCAGAGTGAGTCATGGTCTCAAAAGCAAGCTCAATACCAGCCTTAGCAAAGGCTACCATCAAGGTATTCTTATCGAAGTATTCCTGCTCGGTGATCTTAGTATCGCACTCAGGAGCATTCTCAAAGCCGCACTTAGCAAAGTTCTCTCTCCAGGTGTGAAGCTTAACGTCACCATTTGCCCAGTCTTCCATCATTACGCGAGAGAATTCACCAGACTCGATGTCATCCATGTGCTTAAGATAGAGATCCTTCCAGATGGTCTTAAGCTCTTCAGCAAGGTAGTAAGCCTTGATCTTGGCAGGATTGGAGAGACGGTCCATCATATTGGTAATGCCGCCCTGCTTCAATGCCTCGCAGGTAGTCTCCCAACCATACTGTAGAAGCTTGCAGGCATAACCCTTGTCCATACCAAGCTCAACCATACGGTCGAACATCAATACGGTAGCAGCCTGTAAAACACCGCAGAGAATGGTCTGCTCGCCCATGAGGTCAGATTTAACCTCAGCAACGAATGAAGAACGTAAGCAACCTGCACGATCACCACCGGTAGCAGAAGCCCAAGCCTTAGCATAAGCCCAGCCCTCGCCGTTAGGATCATTCTCAGGGTGAACTGCCAACAAGGTAGGAACACCAAAGCCACGACGATACTCCTCACGAACCTCAGTACCAGGAGACTTAGGAGCAACCATAACTACGGTGATGTCCTTACGAACCTGCATGCCGAGCTCAACGATGTTGAAGCCGTGGGAATAACCCAAAGCGGCACCACTCTTCATCAAAGGCTGAACTGCATTAACCACAGGCTCATGCTGCTTGTCAGGAGTAAGGTTGATCACGAGATCAGCGGTAGGAATGAGCTCATCATAGGTACCGACCTTGAAGCCATTCTCAGTTGCTCTCTTGTAGGAAGCTCTCTTCTCGTCGATAGCTGACTGACGTAATGCATAGGAAACGTCAAGGCCAGAATCACGCATGTTCAAGCCCTGGTTTAAGCCCTGAGCACCGCAACCGATGATGACAACCTTCTTGCCCTTCAAGAAATTGCAACCATCAGCAAATTCGCTACGATCCATAAGCTCGCAGCAACCTAACTGTGCCAAGCGCTGGCGCAAGTTCAAAGTATTGAAATAGTTCTGAGACATTACAAAACCTTTAAATGTTCACACGAAAGAATTTGTTCCTTACTAAAAGGTGAAAACATAATAACAGATTTTTTAAAAAATGGAATATAATTTGTTTCGTATTGCAAATATCGCAATTTATTTTCAATCTGAAATTTTATAGATAAGGAAAACAGGGTGCTAGATCTAAAAGACGCGGCCACATTCTTAAGACTGTGCGAGACCTCAAACCTGACCAGAACAGCTTCACTATGCCATGTAAGCCCATCAACCTTGAGCCGTACCTTAAACAAGCTTGAGGAGGAATTGAAGACCAAGCTGTGTATACGCGATAAAAAGGGCGTATTCATTACTGATGCCGGCCGTAAGTTTGAAGCCTTTGCCAGAAAAACCCTCAATGAATACGCATCGCTTGAAGGAACACTGCACACCGATCCTGATGCAGTAAGTGGCACCATCCGCATCTACTGCTCCGTAACTGCCTGCTATATGTTCATTCCCCGTCTTTTAAATGAGCTGCATCTTTGTGCACCAAATCTTGAGATCAAGATTGAAACAGGCGATCCCTCAGAATCCATTCAGCGTCTTGCAACCGAAGATCCGCTAGATTTTGTCATCAGTGCTCTACCCTCTGAGATCCCTGATGAAATTGCCTATGTTGATCTCGTAACCTTCCCGCTTATCTTAATTGCGCCTAAAAAGCCACGCTTTGAGGGTGCCGGCAGTGATTACGCCTCCTATGATTTATCGGCTGTGCCCTTTGTGATGCCGGAGGCTGGGCAGCTACGCTATGAAGTTGAGAAGTGGTTTTCATCTCAGGGCATCACTCCTAATATTTATTCAGAGGTTGCAGGACATGAGGGCATAGTAAGCCTTACCGCCCTAGGCTTTGGCATCAGTGTGGTTCCACGCCTAGTGTATGACATCTCGCCCTTTCGCAATGATGTCTTTGTGCTACGTGAGCTTCCATGGGCAGATTTCCGTGTTGCCTTGTGCTCATTAAAGAAAAAGCAGGAAGATCGTCGCATCAGTACCGTAATGAAGGTAGCCTCGCGTATTGCGCCCTCCTTTGAGCCAGATCTTACCCGCCGTCGCGCCGAATCCATGCTTTAACCCCTTATCTCTAACCTACCTGAGGCCTGTTCATGCAGGCCTCAACTACCAAATTAAGCAGGCAAGAGCGAACATGGCCAGAAAAATTGTGAGCTTTGGAAAATAAGTACGAAACTCAAGCGTTTGTTTTTAATTTTAACAATGTGAATGTATTATCATGATAAGAGGCGTTTCACACGTCATCAAATACAACCGGGAATTTCAGGAGATAATGCATGTTCCACAACATCGACCCGACCCAGACTAAAGCCTGGAAAAAGCTAACTAAGCACTTTCAGCACACCCAAGACAGAACCATCAAAGATCTGTTTAAAGAGGATAAGGGCCGTTTCGACAAGTTCCACTTGACCGCTGCCAACGGTGATCTGTTAGTTGACTACTCCAAGAATATCATCGACGAGGAAACCCTCTCACTATTGCTTGAGCTTGCCGAGGAAACTAAGCTTAAGGACAATATCGAGGCTATGTTCTCAGGTGAGAAGATCAACCGCACCGAGGATCGTGCAGTACTCCACACTGCATTACGTAATTTCTCTGGCAAGAGTGTTTACGTTGACGGCAAGGATGTAATGCCTGAGGTTAAGGCCGTCCTTGAGAAAATGAAGACCTTCTCTGAAAAAGTTATTTCAGGTGAATGGAAGGGCTATACTGGCAAGGAAATCACCGATGTTGTCAATATCGGTATTGGTGGATCTGACTTAGGTCCTGTCATGATCACCATGGCACTTACCCCTTATCACAGCCGTCTTAAGGCTCACTTCGTCTCCAACATCGATGGCACCCACATCGTTGAGACCCTAAAGGAGTGCAATCCTGAGACCACCCTATTCTTAATTGCCTCTAAGACCTTCACCACCTTAGAGACCATGACCAATGCTCACACTGCCCGTGACTGGTTCTTAAAGACTGCTAAGGATGAGTCAGCTGTTGCCAAGCACTTCGTAGCTCTTTCAACTAACACCAAGGAAGTTACCGCCTTTGGTATCGATCCTGCCAATATGTTCGAGTTCTGGGACTGGGTCGGTGGCCGTTACTCCTCATGGTCTGCAATTGGTCTCTCCATTGCTCTTGCCTGTGGCTATGACAACTTCGAGCAGTTCTTAAAGGGTGGCTTTGAGTATGATGAATACTTCCGCAACACTCCTTTTGACAAGAACATCTCTGTATTGCTTGCCTTGATCGGCATCTGGTACAACGACTTCTATGGCTTTGAGACTGAAGCCATCCTTCCTTATGATCAGTACATGGCTCGTTTCCCTGCCTACTTCCAGCAAGGTAACATGGAATCTAACGGTAAGAGCGTTGATCGTAACGGTAATAAGGTTAAAGAGTATCAGACCGGCCCTATCATCTGGGGTGAGCCTGGCACCAATGGTCAGCACGCTTTCTATCAGCTCATCCATCAGGGCACCAAGGTAATTCCTTGCGACTTCATTGTTCCTGCAATCTCCCACAATCCTGTAGGCGATCACCACGTCAAGCTGATTTCAAACTTCTTTGCCCAGACTGAAGCTCTAGCCTTTGGTAAGAGCAAGAAGCAGGTAATTGCTGAGTTTGAGGCTAAGGGTGTCGCCGAGAAGGATTACAAGGATGTCGTTCCTTTCAAGGTATTCCGTGGCAATCGTCCTACCAACTCCATCTTAGTAAAGGAGATCACTCCTCGCATGTTGGGTATATTGGTAGCACTCTATGAGCACAAGATCTTCGTTCAAGGCTCAATCCTTAACATCTACACCTTTGATCAGTTCGGTGTTGAGCTTGGCAAGCAGCTTGCTATGAAGATCATCCCTGAGCTTACCACTGATGAGGAAATCACCTCTCACGACAGCTCTACCAATGGTCTCATCAATGCCTATAAGAAGATGAAATAATCTCTAACAAAGCATAAAGTAACATCACCAATTTGATGTTTCGATGAAAAAAGGCAGATCGTTTGATTTGCCTTTTTTGCATTTAAAATACGGTATAACAACATAGAATAAATCAAACGTACAAAACACAGGGAGTTCTCATGGATACTGTTCTTATCAGGATGCTCAAGCTATCTGCGATATGTATCTTTTTATCCACGACACTATTAACCACCGCCTGCCAAAACAATGCTGTTCATCAAAGGATCATGGTTATCGACAAAGAAATTGGACAAATTCACGATGAAAATACAGATGTAACGCTGGCACAAAATTTACTCAAGCAATGCCAAGATGATGATTTGCAATCTTGCAAAGCAATAGGAGGAGCTACAGCTTTTACCATGCCAAAACTTGCATTAGCAAGTCTTGGAACAGTATGCCTGTCTAAAGACAAAGAACCTACAAGCTGCGCCCTCGCAAGTGCTACGGCCAATGATCTTAAAAAATATGAGCACGCTCTTGAGCTTGGCAAGAAAGGCTGCGAGCTTGACGATGCTAATAGCTGTTATCAAGCAGCCACGGCTTCAGCTCATTTAGGACAGGAAAATGATTACGTGAAGTTTCTCAAAAAGCATTGTGCCTTAAATAAAGATCCGCAATTTTGTGCAGATGAGATCGATCTATTAAAGTCAAACAAGAACAATTATGCCCATATAGTTGAGCAATGTAGCTTAAACAATGCGGCAGCCTGTGCCACTGTTGGAACATACCTTAGCAATTTTTTTAATGATGAGCATAAGCTACAGGATGCCGAAAAGTACCTAAGTAAGGCCTGTGAGCTTAATGATAGCAACGGCTGCATGTTCCTTGGAATACATCTATATGATCCGATGCAAGAGCATGGGCAACAATCACAAGCTAACAATGAAAAATCATTTAAAGCAGATGCAAAAGCCTGCGAACTAGGCAATAGCGTTGGTTGCTATAATGTAGCCAATAAATACTATTTTGGTCACGGTGTACAAAAGGATGCGAAGATTTCTCGATCCTATTTTAGAAAAGCATGCAATTTAGGTCATGATGTTGCCTGTGACCATTATGTACACCTGTTTTATAAATAACGAGCTTCCTTAGGCGCATTAAGAAATGGATTTTCAAGATCACGATTTAGACTACATCCCTCTACACGTACATTCGTGCTACTCAATTAACGATGGTCTTGAAAATGTAGGTCCCATCGTCAAACGCGCATCCAAGCTTAAAATGCCCGCCATTGCCGTCACTGACTGGTGCAATATGGCAGGCTTTGTACGCTTTTATAATGCCTGTAAGGGAGCTGGTATCAAACCCATCATGGGAGCTGATCTTAAGATCCGCGAAAAGGTAGGTCTTGGAGAGAAAGAGCGTTTCTTTTGGGTAACCTTGCTTGCTATGGATAGAGTTGGTAAGCAGAACCTCTATGACATACTCTCGCGCGCCTGGCTTGATACTAATAGTCCTAATATTGCAGATGTAGCCGCCACTTTGGAGGATCTTGCAACCTACTCTGAGGGAATTATTCTTTTAGATGGCTTTCGTGGAGATATTGCCGCCTTTGCTGAAATTGATGATAGCGATGCTATAGAAAAACGTATTGCCTTCTATCAAAAGTACTACCCAACTCGCTTTTGCTTTGAAATAACCCGTACCGGACGTGCAGGTGAAAGTAATTTTGAAGCAGTAGCACTAGATCTCTGCCTAAAACACAATATTCCCCCGGTAGCAACTAATGACACCAGATATCTTTTAGGACCGCAGGATACTCCAAGCGATGGCCTTACTGATGCCTATATCCACTCCATTCGTGTATGTATTCAAAATGGTGTGCAGGTAGGAAATAAAGATGTAGAAAGAGAGTACTCAGATCAGCAATATTTAAGAAGTTGTGCTGAAATGCGCGAGCTGTTTGCAGACATACCTGAAGCTCTTTATAACACTCGTATCATTGCTGAACGCTGTAACGTTGATATTCAATTAGATATTCCCCGTCTGCCACACTATGATACCGGTGACATGAGTACAGCAGACTGTCTGCGTATGGAGGCTCGTAAGGGACTTAAAAAGCGCCTAGAGTTTCTCTATCCTGATGAAAAGGAGCGTGAGGCCAAAAGACCTGAATACGAAGCCCGTCTTGAAACCGAGCTTAACGTTATTATCACCATGGACTTCCCAGGCTACTTCCTCATCGTTATGGAATTTATCGCCTGGTCAAAAGATCATGGAGTACCTGTAGGACCAGGACGTGGCTCAGGTGGAGGATCCTTAGTTGCATATGCACTACGTATTACCGACTTTGATCCTATGCGCTTTGATCTGCTCTTTGAGCGATTCTTAAATCCTGAGCGCGTATCCATGCCAGACTTCGACGTTGACTTCTGTCAGAAAAAACGTGCCTTAACTCTTCAGCACGTAGTAGATCACTACGGTCGTGATTCTGTATCGCAAATTGCCGCCTTCGGTACCCTAGCTCCTAAAGCTGCCATTCAGGGAGCAGGTCGTGCTATGGGAACTCCGCTTGGAGCGGTAAGACGCCTTACTAAGATGATCCCAGAAAAACCTGGTGTTACCTTTAATGATGCCCTAGGTATTGATAAGAAGGGCAACCCTTGTGAGCCGCTATCACCTGATCTTAAGCAATATTACGAGAACGCCAAGATAAACAATGACACTGAGGCTGTGGAGCTTATCAATGTCTCCCGTCGCCTTGAGGGCGTCATCCGCAGTATTGGTAAACATGCTGCAGGTGTAGTGATCTCACCTACCCGTATTGCTGAATTTGCTCCAGAAATGCTCGATTCTGATGGCAACCCTATTACCCAATACGATAAAAAAGACGTTGAACACGCAGGATTAGTGAAGTTTGACTTCTTAGGTCTTACCACCCTCACCATCATCGACGAGGCTAAGGTCATGATCGATGAAAAGCTCAAACGTCAAGGCAAGCCTCCTATATGCATTGAAGCAATTCCCTATGACGATCCGCTCTCCTACAAAGTATTACAGCAATGCGAAACTACGGCTGTATTCCAGCTTGAAAGTACCGGTATGCGTCAGCTTATTGGCAAAATGCAGCCAGATCGCATCGACGATATGATCGCTTTGGTAGCGCTCTACCGTCCAGGCCCACTAAAATCAGGCATGGTCGATCACTTCGTTGAACGTAAGCATGGCCGTGAGCAGGTGTGTTACCCACAACCAGACTTCCAAGATATGGATCTCAAACCTATTTTGGATTCAACCTATGGCGTTATCGTCTATCAAGAGCAGGTAATGCAAATTGCACAGGTGCTTGCAGGCTATTCACTAGGCGGTGCAGATATTCTACGTCGTGCCATGGGTAAGAAAATTAAGGCTGAAATGGATGCACAGGTTGATGTGTTCTCCAAAGGTGCTGCCAAAAAAGGTAAAGATGTTGGCATTGCCATGAAGATCTTCAATCAGGTGCAGCAGTTTGCTGAATACGGCTTTAACAAGTCCCACTCTGCAGCTTATGCCATCGTCGCTTGGTGGACACTATATCTAAAGGTACATTACCCTGCAGAATTTCTAGCTGCCATGATGACCTCCGACTGCTTAAAAACAGAAAAGCTTATTGCCTATATTTCAGAGGCCGAGCGTTGCGGTGTTAAGGTCAATCCTCCCGATGTAAACATCGGCAAGTATGCCTTCGGTGTTGATTTAAATGGCAACATCATTTACGGCTTCTCAGCAATTAAGGGCATTGGCGAACCTTTGGTAAACCGCCTTGCTGAGGAACGAGAAAAGAATGGTCCTTATAAAGACTTATTTGATTTTGTCTCTCGAGTTGGCAAGGAATATCTAACTAAAG
This sequence comes from Firmicutes bacterium CAG:534, assembly GCA_963650525.1. GTDB lineage: Bacteria > Pseudomonadota > Gammaproteobacteria > Enterobacterales > Succinivibrionaceae > Succinivibrio. Next base: position 968 of record CAVJLP010000038.1, on the reverse strand, counting down.
GTATGCTTGAGGCCATGATCAAAGCCGGAGCCATGGATTCTATAGGACCTGGGCGCGGGATCATGATGGCAGCTATTCCTACTGCCATGCAATATGCTATGCAGAAGGCCTCAGATCAGGCCTCAGGACAATTTGATCTCTTTTCTGTAGTTGCCGAGGATACAAGACCTTCCTATCCAAACGTACGCGACTGGAGTGAAAAGACTCGACTATTTTATGAAAAGAGTCTTCTAGGTCTATATCTATCAGGGCATCCAATCGATGCCTATAGAGCCGAGCTAGTACGTTATTGTGGTGGTCTTACATTTAAAAATATGACTCCTGGTACTGCCGAGCATCCACGCCATGTAACCTTTGCCGGCGTAGTCAGTGCTTGCACCACCAAGCTCTCAAGCAAAGGAGATGGCTCTAAGTTTTATATCGTGACCTTAGATGATAGTACCTCCACCTTTGAGGTAGCACTCTTTGGCAAAAGTGCCAGACGCTTTGAGCAGATCAACGAAGAACGTGAAAAACGTAATACTGCGCGTCGCGGACGTGGTATTAAGCAGGAAGCAGAAGGTCAAGTATCACCTTTGATTCTAGTAGTCTCAGGACAACTATCAGAAGGAGAGGATGGGCGCATTAGAACTAGAGTGCAGGAATTATCCTCACTTGAAGAGCTTCGATTGCAAAACGCAAGAACCCTACGTCTTAATTTCTCTGAGCAAAACTTTAAGGAAAATGCTCAAAAGATAATCACACTACTTGAGAGTAATCGCATAAGTCGTGACGAGGTAAAACAAAGAAAGAGAAATGCTGAGGATCCACAAAAGATCCCAGAGGGCTGTACCCTTAAGATTGCAATTGGCGGAAAAGAAGCTGATCTCAATGGAAGCTTTGTCTTTATGCCAACAGACGATCTTATTGATGGACTACGTGAGTTCTCTGATAGAAATGCGGTAAGAGTAGGCTACAGTGCTTGATAT
>CAVJLP010000037.1:0-20410 GCA_963650525.1 Firmicutes bacterium CAG:534 | reverse complement strand
GTATCCTATAAATGATAAAGATATAAGAGCTCGCTACACTAGGCAACTTACAAAGGCTGAAATTGGATGTTTTCTAAGTCATAGAAATTGCTGGCAAGCATTATTAGATTCTAATGAAAACTATGTATTGATAATCGAGGATGACTTAATAATATCCGATAGAGCCAAGGAGTATTTTTCAAGCTCTGATTGGATCCCTCAGAATGTTGATATCGTAAGACTTGTGTGCTTTGATCTGGATAGAGATCACACTATAGAAAAGGATAAAATTAAACTTCAAAACGGTGATGAACTTATAGTACAGCTTACACCTAAACCTATTGGAGCCCAAGGCTATATACTCTCAAGAAAAGCAGCAACCTTTGCCCTAGAACACTCGAGAAAACTCCCCTGTCCTGTTGATGATTTTCTTTTCACATTAATGTTTGATATCGCCAATAAGTTTAAATGCTGGCAACTAAATCCATGCATTATTAAAGCCGATCCAAATGAAAGATCTAACATAGGATCACGCGCGCAAAAAAGCATAAATCACCTAAAAGCTCCATTTCTAATAAGACATGGACTTAAGCGTATGCTGCTTAAAAGAAAAATGCATATGATTCAAAAACAAGGAGTTAAGGCAAAGTTAAGCTTTAAGTAAATCACCTATAAGCTCCTAGAGCGTCAGCAAAATTTTACGTGTAGCGAGCAACTATAAGCTTTGATAATTGCCGCTACACGCAATCAAGGGCAATCTACACAACAAGCTTTGAGTTTCGTTTTTGTTTACGTAACCTGGATCTAAATTTCATTGCAAGCAAGATAAGCAAAGAGAAAACAGAAACACAAATACCTGCACGCAGATATTTAACGTGGTACTTCATGCGTACGCTATTTTCTCCAGGTTGTAGCTCAATGCTATAAAGACATCCTCCCACAAGCTCAACTCGGGCAGGATGATCGTTTACAGAAATCTCCCAGCCTTCATCTGCTGGAATTGACAAGAACAAGCGCTCTCCTGCTACAGCATGTTCAACACGTACTAAAACCTTTCCATTCTCTACCTGCAGCTCTGTCGGCTTATGTGCCCATGCCTGCGCAGAACACAACTTTAAACGCTCCAGATCCAAGGCATAAAATTGAACGGCGTCCATTTTAAACTTTAGCTGATCTGCCCGTGCCTCCAACACGCATTCTTTGCCAATACAAGGCATGTAAAACACCGATGGAGATAACCAGCAGGCATACTTTGTAATAAATTGACCATTTACAAACATCGACGCCTCCATATTCCCATTCCATGGAAGATTTGCATATACTGGAGCATCAGATAACTCACTTGTATTCAACGTGAATTTTAAATGCTTGTTCATTGCATCCTTTTGCACACCGTACTCAAGTGGAGTATAAAGATCCTCGTTTATACCAAAGAGCTCTTTAAAAATTACATTCTGAAATTCAAAAGGATTTTTAAAGTCTGTGCTAGATGAGTTTTTACGATAAACAAAGGCCGTAGGCATGGCAAATGGATTTTCGTAGATTACCTTCGCAATCCCTTCATAATGCTTTAGCTCCTTATACCCCTTGATATAAAAATCAGACAAAAGATATTTCACACCTAACAATGAATCTGCAGCCAATATTGAGGTATTGGTAATGCACATGTTATCTCCCATCATGGTGTAACCAAGGTTAGATAACAGTCGTCTTTGATTGTCATCAGGTGATGAGGTATAACCACTGATTGAGGCATAATTGTACGATAGAGCCTCATTATAATTTGCTGTAAGCTTTGTATCCTTTGAAACGCCTATCGGTGAGGTCTGTGATATACGATAAAACGAAGAATCGTGTTCTTTAATAGTGGTTATTAATTGCGTTTGATCTCTACGATAATCATGGTAGGCAGAGACATTCTTTACAGAATAATTCTTTAATAGAACATTGGCATTGATCACCAAATCCCCCACTGCTACCAGCATAAAAATCACTGCTACAAGATTCAATGTACTCTTTCTTTGAAAACTATGACATTTTAAAAAGCTAAAAAGCAACGTCTCAAATATACAGAAAAAAGCTGTAGCGTATACATAGCCTCGCACATTTATAGGCTTTATGTAATAGAGTAGTAATAGCAATAAAGCAAAGATCACTGCAACCTTTCTTAAAGTGACTTCCTGCCTTAAATTAGCAATAGCCTCGTTACCTACATGTGCCAAAAATAGTAGCGTAAAGATCGCAACATATGAATACCTATAATGGTAAGATCCAACGTTCTTTAGCATTGAAAACATTGTAAAAAACGGATGCCAATAGACAAATGCCAAGGAGGCAGCCATCAAAGCCAACAAGGCGAACTTCTTTCCGTTATAAACACGACGATCAGCTATTGAAAAAATGGCAAGTACAAGAGCCAAACTTCCACAAAATAAGGCCACACTACCTAACTGACTGGTCGCACCATAGGTGTACTTTTGAATAATTGATGGTACTTCGCCCAATAAAGAGAGATCTGAAAAACCATCAAATGAAAGTGATCCACGGGAACTGCGCTTTAAAGATGCGATGGTTGGTAAGAACAAAATAGCACTTAGCATTACCCCTAAAAGCATAAAGATTACATACTTAGCACTTATACTGAGGAGCTTGCGCACGGCATACTTGCTTGCAGTTGCTACCAAAATAAGTTCAAAGACAAAGTAGAACCCCGAGTAAATGCAATCAATAGCGGCAGTATACCAATTAAAAATGATAGTCAGCCCCACTATGATCGGCAATTTAAATGAAGCCATACCTTGAGCTAAATAAAAGCATTGGATCATCATGAGCGGTAGCATATATACGCCATCAAGCCACATTATATTGCTCGCTTGCGCCAGGCTATATTGACCTAATCCATAGCCCATAGCTAAAACAATAAAGATCAAATAGTTGTCTGTTCTTGTTGATTTTGGAGCAAAACGGTTAACGCTAAAATAGGCAAATGTAGCAGAGGCTAAGGCTAGCTTAAGTGCAACCACCAGATTATAAAATACGTGAATGTTTATATTTTTAAAGAACAGTAGCAAAACATTGAAAGGAGATGCCAAATAGTAGCTAAATACAGCTATGTTTGAGCCTCCTAGTGTTTTGCCAAAAGTATAAGCAATAGCGTTCTCACCGTAAAAGACATTATGCAGATAGGTAAGAAAATCAACATACTGAATATAGCCATCCATGACCGCCAAAGTCCTATCTCCAAAAGGAGCAAAACCCTTGAAGAAAAATAAAAGATACAGGATGGCAAATGTCAATATTCCCGATAAGAAGACAACACGTCTTTTAAATTGTCTTAACTCTAATTCGGGATAGGTTTTACCCCCCCCATTCCATACAAGTTTTAATCACTTGTTTTAAATGCATTTTTTCTTAATCTCCTAACGCGGCTTTTTCAAGGTTATCTTGAGTACTAGCAAATGGTACTGGTATTCTCTTAGGGGTAGTACTTGCATCACTACCTGCAGATGATGTTCCATTACCTGTTCCAGAAGCTGTCGTAGTAGCTGAGCTATCATAGCCACCGCATAAATTATCTACATAACGGATCTTATCAACTCTCACCGGCAAAAGCTGCATCCCTGGTACTCTGCAACTATCAGCTAGAATATTTCCCTTTGAATTAAAGTTTACAAACTTAATACCATCAGGGCGCTTAAGCTCTAATGAATCCACACCACGATTTTTAAGGTAGGCACCATATACACGCATAGCACCAGAGGAGCCAAACAAACCTGTGGATTTATTATTATCAAATCCAACCCAAGTTGATACCACCTCATCATTATCAATACCCACTGCCCAGGTATCACGATTGTCATTAGTAGTACCAGTCTTAGTTGCAACCTTAATATTTGGGAACATTTGACCTATGCGATAGCCGGTACCACTTTGAGTAGCCTCCTCCATAACAGTTAAGGTTAGATAGGTATCACGAGGATCAAGCTTACGCTCTCCCTTAGACGATTCTCGTTCATATACTACCTTGCCATCTTTAACCACGGTTCTTAAGGTAGTTAAATCACTATATACACCATCAGTTGCAAGGGATGAGTAAACAGCATTTACCTCATAAGGAGTAAGCTCCACTGTACCTAAGAGCATGGATGGATACAAGGGAAGATCACGCTTGATACCAACCTTACGCATGGTCTCAACTACATGATTTAAACCAACCCTCATACCTATCTTTACCGTAGGAACATTTAAAGAATGCGCCATGGCATAGTGCACAGGGATCGGACCACGTGAGCGCTTATCATCATTTTTAGGTGACCAGAGCTTGCCTGATGCTAGCTTGATAGTAATTGGTGAATCATCAACCATGGTGCCTAAGTGAATACCATTTGAAAAAGCGGTTAGATATACCAAGGGCTTTATGATCGATCCTACCTGACGACGTCCTTCAAGCACGCGGTTAAAGCCTGCATATTGCGGGGTACGGGAGCCTACCACAGCAGAGACCTCAGCCGTTCGCCAGGAGGACACCACCATTGCAGACTCAAGTCCTGAGATCTTTTTCTCCTTTTCAATTGTATTAAGCTCACTCATCACTGCTTTTTCTGCTGATAGCTGTGCTTGAGGATCAAGTGAGGTGAAGATCTTAATACCGTTACCTGATAAGAAATCAGAGCCAAAGCGCGTGGCAATCTCCTGTTTTAAAACGCCCATGAACGCAGGTGTCTTAGAGTAATTCATCGATCCACGAGCGATTACTCCCAAAGGACGAGCACTGTATTGGGCATACTCAGCATCAGTTAAGAAGCCACGATTGTGCATGACTGCTAATACTGTATTTCGACGCTCTAAAGTTGTTTCAGGATTACGCCAAGGATCATATAAGGAAGGTCCTTTAATAATTCCTACTAATAACGCCATCTGATCTTGCGTAAGCTCTGATACTGGTACGCCAAAATAGAAATAGGAGGCAAGGCCAAAGCCGTAGATACCGGCACTACCGTTCTGACCTAAATAGATCTCATTTAAATAGGCCTCTAAAATCTGCTCTTTGCTGTAACGATGATTCATTATCAACGCCATGATGATCTCTTTAAACTTACGCGAATAAGAGCGTTCAGAGTTTAAAAAATAATTTTTAACCAGCTGCTGCGTAATCGTTGAGCCGCCCTGCACTACGTGACCTGCAAAGAAATTTTTAAAGGCGGCACGGGCTACTGCCAAAAAGTTAACTCCCCAGTTTGAATAGAAGGAACGGTCCTCAATCTGCAATAAAGTATTTATCAATGCCTTAGGGACACTATCTAAATCTAGAAAAATTCTATCCTCTTTAGGATCAATTCTGTTGATTCGGTCCAGAAGCACAGGATCCATACGCACATAGCCAAGCTCTGTTCTGTCATCGGCATTTACAATCTTCTGGATACGCTGATTTTGAAACTGCACCATTAAGGCAGCCTTGCCTTCCTTGGCATCAGGGAATTCAAATGGACGCTTAATGAGCACTACACGCTGCGTTTTCTCAGATAACGCATATTCGCCAGGCTTAGATGGATTTTGTACCTGTCTGTACTTTAAAAGCTTTAACTCATAGATCATCTGCTGCAATGAAAGCTTTTGATCAGGATAAAGTTCCAAAGGACGTGAGTAGACCACAGCTGGTAACACCCAACGATCATCTACTTCAAATTTTGAGAAGACTACTGAATCAAAGTAGACAAATAGCACTCCTAAAACTACAACACCTACAAGCCCAAGCTTTAATAAAAGCATATAAAAGGCACGGGTAAAACGCTGAGTAAGCTTCTTCTTGGGTGGCTCGTTACTGTTATTGCTACCGTTATTTCCAGAGCTGTTTGCACGAGACTCCTGCTCTGCCGAAGCTCGCTCTTCATTTATATTGCTTACAGAGCCTTTATAGTCAGTACCAGCCTGAGTTTGTTGCTGAGATGTATTCTTTTTTGCTTTCTTAAAAAATGAGAAGACAGAGCCTGAAGACTTTTTATCTGATGCACTGTTATCATTTGCAGAACTTACGCGGTCTTGCGCATCAGTATTTTTATGAGAGAAATGAAAGCCTTTATGAGACTGCTTATTATGTCCCTGCCCACCTACCATGCGATCATCGTCAGATGCACCAAAGGAAAAGGTGTCTTTATTATATGAATTGTCGTCTTCATTGTGATCTTGATTTTGCTCAAGGGAATTGACATCAAAATCTTCAAAACGAGGATCCTTATCTGCACCATCGGAGGCACTAAAGGAGGTGTATATATTTTTATGCTCGTTTTGATTATCGTTGTTATTCATGTTCTATTTGCTATCACTGATCTCGTAAGTTGGATTACAAGCTCTTCTTCACTTTGCGCTGTTATATTCTTCACTATCATTCAACACAAAGAGCATGCTACTCATCAAATTTAATGACTGAGTCTAATTTAAGTTCTTTACCCGTCTGGTAGTATTCCATAATTGCCTTATTAACCCAGTGCTTAGGATCCAGCGACACGGATTCAAGATGATAGGAGGCACAAAGATGACTTGTTGGAATAAAATTTTGTTCATAAGGAAAAATGATTGTTGAATTGTTGAATTGTTGAATTACTGGATTGCTCTTTTATAAGAGCTATAAGGGCTTTATAACTACGATTAAGGTGTAAAGTATCATGAGCAGCTACAAACATCATATGGCAACTCATAACAAAAATTAGCAAGCTTGCACTGCTCATTAATCTTTTTGAAAACAAGTTATCAATTCTAAGATGAGATAAAGGGATCAAAATAAGCACAGCAGCAATGCAAGCCGGTAAAAACTGAACACGACCAGTATAGGATGGGGATATAGTAAAACAAAAAGTTGAGGCTAATAAAATTAGAGTACACATCATCATATGCACCTTAACTTTTGTTTCTTTAAAGACTGGTAGCTGAATTAAGAAAAGTAACATGCATAAAGGATAAAGCAAAAATTCAGGATCAAAATAGGATCCCAAAACCTTAAGAAATCCTTTAACTATTTGAATACCATCATTATCAGAAGCCAAGCGAACATAATTGCCTGGGGCTAAGATCATGACAAGAAAACCTGTTGTAGCTGTAAATAAGCTACAAATCATCCACCATTTGATTTTGCGATATCTATAAAAATAAAAGAATATTATCAAAGCAATTGAACTAATAAAGGTTATCCCTCCACCTTCCGTAGTCCAACCTGCAACAAAGCTTAAACAAATAATCAATATCCCTGTGAACAAGGATTTCTCAAATCGATATTTTCCGATTGCGCACAATTCAAACGGGAGCAACAGACCTAAAATTAAAGTAGTACTCCAAAGATAGTTACAGGAGCCTATAAGCCACAATGCATCCTGACCAAATCGAGGTGAGAAGGAAGCTATAAATACAAAAGTTAACAATGCTAACGGCCATTTTAATTTTAGCTTGGATACTATTGCCGCATTAACACAGATAATAAAGACTAAAAAAGTAAAAACCACAGCATTACACACCGCAAACACAACATGATTTTGCATTAGAAAAAGCTGCGCAACACCGTGAACTAAGACTCGTCCTCCCCATTCACAATAATGTTTAGTCATGCTAGATATGATTTCTGAAATAGATGACAAAGGGCGATGATCAAAAACAGCATATAAATAATCATCAGCAATAAGTGGAGTCTTAAGATTTAAAAATAGCATGCAGGCAAATATAAAAGCCAGAACAAGTACTAGCATCCATCTTGACGTAAAAGCCTGATCCATCAGATTAGTTGACTGTGTTTTATGAAAAAGAGGATCTTGAGAAAACTCTAATGGGAATATTTTGCTTAAAATCTTTAGCATAAACTGTGTGATACAGGTGATGGTTATACCTTATTTCCTGCTTGGACCTTGCTTTCTATAAACCGAGCGTATTTTAACGGTATTTCTTGCTTTTAGCTATGAAATGACACACAAACAGCGCATCTAAAAGCAATTCTTCAGGCAAAAGCTCACAAATTTAGCGCATCAATACAAAATTTAACGAATTTACTCTTGTAACTTCAAGACCATTCAAGCATAATCCGCAAATCAAAAATTTGGCGTGATCTTGTACGCTAATTTATAGAGTTTAAAATTTGTCGACCTTATCTTTGCTAGATATTGAATTACATACGAAAATCTTTCTCAAAGATTGTTTATGCGGTATGGCGCAAAGTTTAAAAATAATGGATATCTTATTATCCTAAATGTCGACCACGGTACTATTACCGGTTATAGGCTGTATTACAGCTAAGGATGCTTATTATGGTTGCCAAAGCAGATCTCTCAAATGAAGCCAATGGCCCTTTAGTCATTGCCGGAGTTAAGCCCTATGAGCCTAAGCCTGGTGAAGAATATATGAATGATGCTCAAAAAGAGCATTTCCGTAAGATCTTGACTGCATGGCGTGATCAGTTACGTTCTGAGGTTGACCGTACTGTAGGTCACATGAAGAACGAGGCTGCAAATTTCCCAGACCCTCTCGATAGAGCATCTCAAGAAGAGGAGTTTGCCCTAGAGCTTCGTACCCGTGATCGTGAACGCAAGCTTATCAAGAAGATTGAAAAGACTATTGCCAAGATCGATAAGGACGAGTTTGGCTACTGCGAGCAATGTGGCGAGGAGATCGGTATCAAGCGCCTTGAAGCCCGCCCTACCGCTGATCTGTGCGTTGACTGCAAGGCTTTAGCAGAAATTAAGGAAAAGCAATTGGAAGGCTAATTGCTTAATTTCGATGATGCCCGCCTAGGCGGGCATTTTCATACCTACTATGACTGTTATTCTTTAAAGGTCAGTCAATTTTGAATAGCAGTTTTAACGTGATCTAGGATTTAGCTTTTTATCCTGCAACCGTTCTCCTGCCTGCCCTGTTTAATCTCACGATTTCTCAATCCATGTACATAACGCGCTTTGCTCCTACCCCCAGTGGTCCCTTGCATTTTGGATCCCTTATAACCTTAACCGGAGCCTATCTGCGCGCACGCTCCATGAGGGGTAAATTTCTTATCCGTATTGAGGATCTGGATACTCCTAGATGTCCAAAGGGTATGGGAGATGAAATATTGCATGAAATCGAGTTATTAGGCTTTGACTATGATGATGACATTCTATTACAGAGCAGAAATATCAGACGCTATGAGGATAGGCTATCAGAACTTGAGCGCAAGGACCTCACCTTTAAATGTTTCTGCACCCGTGATGAGCTAAAACACCGATCATGTAGCTGCTATGCAAAATCACAAGAGGAACAAAACCTGAAATCAAGCAAAGGCTATTCCATAAGGCTTAACACTAATAAGTTGGTAACTCGTGATCAAGCATTTTATGACTCCCTTTTAGGACCAATTGAAATTGAAGATAACGAAAACCTAGGTGAGGAATTTCTGACACTAAAAAGACGTGATGGCATTATCTCCTACAATTTAGCCTGTGTTATTGATGATATAGATGAGGTAGTAACTGAGGTCGTACGCGGACAGGATCTGTTAGAGGTAACCCCCTCACAGCTTGCACTATATAAAGTATTTAATGCGCCCTATCCCCATTATTTGCATCTGCCACTTGCTTTAGAAAACAGTGATCGCAAGCTCTCAAAGCAAAATCATGCTAAAAAAATATTAGAGGTATATACGCCACAGGAGGCCTTACGACAGGCGCTTATATTTTTAGGACAGGATGTATCCTATATCACGTGCGCTTTAAGTTGCAATGAAATACTCAAAGAGGCTGTAGCTCGTTTTAATTTAAAGGCAATTTCCCATACTGCAAAGCTTGCACCAAAGGAAACATGCTAGGCAAAAAAACTCAAGCATAAAAGGCTTTTTCACGCCACCTATGGTCACCTCTACTGATTTTTGTTAAAGTAACTACCAAATCAATTTCTCATCAGATATCACGGAGAGTGGCTCTGGAATTTAAAAGCTCTGCAGTAATGGCCTACATCCTGTACAAGTGTAAGCTTGCCAATCACAAAATCAACAAGACTCAGTCCCAAAAGCTTCTCTATTGTTGCTATGGCATCATCATGGCTAAATTTGATGAAAGACTCACTGATGAGCATCCGCGATGCTGGCCCTATGGACCTGTTTTTCCTCGGACCTTTACCGCTATACAAAAAGGAGAGCTTACGGTGGAAGTTGCCCAGAAGTTTTTAAGAGAATGTCCTGCCCAGATACTCGACTATATCGACAAAACCATCAGAACCTTCTGGAACTACAATGCAACACAGCTATCTAAATGGACAAAGCTAAAAGACTCCCCTTGGGATAAAGCAGAAGCATTAGGCCCCTTAGATGACAGAGAAATCAGGCTCTTCTTTACAGGGTATATTGCCATCATTAATGAAAGAGGAAAAGCATAACTCCCGTATGCAAAACATCTCTTCCCATCACACTATCATCTATGCAACAGAATTTAGCCAAAATACCGTTACTCATCAAGTACCGGCATAAGCTTCTTTTAACGCCGGTAAAACCGATCCTCATGCCTTTTTATCATCACTAGATTTAACAATCTATGTGGTATAATTCCCGCCGCAAAATTATCAAAAGTAGCAATAAAAACCCTGATCTCTGTAATTGCATAAAGATTGAGGATAGATAGAGCGCGTCTTTTTAAAACATAAAAGTTAGGTTAAAAAGACCTGCTTAAAGATGGAATACAGCTTTAGTAAGCATCTCCAAAAAAATAACATCTATCCTGAAAGTCATTTAAGCACTAAGAGCATAAGCGCATAAAAAAATAAGCATAAGTACTCAGGTAACAGGTATTTGCAACATCTTTGGTAACACCTTTTCTAATGCCTACATATGGTGAAAAGCACCTGAAGGCTGATGAGATATTTAGCAGAGGTAATTTAAAATTAGCTTCAAGTCCTCAGATCTTATGAAGATCCTCAAAAAGAATAAGGCTCAGGTGCAAAAGAAAGGCTCCGAGCGCTTGGTATTAAACCGCAGTCAGCACCAGATCCAGAAAAAAGACATTCCCTATCAGGCCATCAAGGTGCTTGAAGGACTGCAACGTGCAGGCTTTCAGGCCTATCTTGTTGGCGGTTGTATCCGTGATCTGTTATCCGGCAAGGCTCCTAAGGACTTTGACGTTTCAACTAACGCCACTCCCGAGCAGGTACGCAAGGTCTTTAAAAACTCCCGCATCATCGGTCGTCGCTTTAAGATTGTCCATGTAGTCTTTGGCCGTGAGATCATCGAGGTTACCACCTTCAGATCAAACAAAGAACCCAAGCATGACAGCATGCGCCATCTGGCATCTGACAGTGGCATGCTGGTACGCGACAATGTCTACGGCAAAACTCTTGAGGAGGATGCCGAGCGTCGTGACTTTACCATCAATGCCATCTATTTTGATTTAAAGAAATCAGAGCTTATAGACTATCATGCAGGTCTTTATGATCTGCAGGATCATGTCATCGACATCATAGGTGATCCAGAGACTAGATACTCTGAAGATCCTGTGCGTATCATCCGTGCGTTGCGCTTTGCCGCCAAATTAGGCTTTAAGCTTTCAAAGCGTACGGCCGATCCCATTACCAAGATGGCTTCTTCCTTAACTCAAGTATCAAATGCCCGCATGTTTGAGGAGGTCAACAAGCTCTTTTTAACAGGTCACGGCCTACAAAGCTTCAGGATTTTAAAGAATTACGGGATCTTCAACATCCTCTTCCCTGGCCTTGAGGAATATTTAATAAACCCAGTATTCAACTCCTTTGTTGAATTTGCCTTAAAGAGCTCAGATGATCGCTGTGCCCAGAACAAGCGCAATATGCCACATTTTCTGTATGCCGTGATCCTCTGGGCCAGATTCCAAAGCGAGATCCTGCGCTTAAGTGATTTAAACGACTGTGTGGTAAATGCAGCCTCCATGCGTGAGCTTGCTGATCTAGCCTGTCCTAAGATCTTGCGTGCTCAGAACGCCATTACTGCAATTCCGATGTCAATCTCTGAGTCCATACGCTCAATGTGGTCCTTGCAACTGCAGCTTCTAGATATCAATGATCCAGAAAATGTTGCTGCAGTGGCCTCTCGTCAGCTCTTTCGAGGTGGCTTTGATATCTTCAGGCTACGAGCCCGCTTTGAGCCTTATTTAGAGCCCTATGTAAAATTCTGGCAGCCATATTATGATGAAAGTGCTGCCAAATCCAAGCAGAGAATTCTTGAGCGTCAGGCAAGAGAGCGCATTGATGATTTCAATGAGGAAAACTCTGTTGCAGCTAATGCGCAAAATCCCTATCAGAATAGCCCAGGCTTTAATGAGTCCGTACAGGATCCATACAGTGATGACACGCGCACCAATCGTCGCAAGCGCCGTCGTGAGCAAGATGAGCTGCGTGCTAAGGCTGATGAGATCTTTAAATCCTTAACAAGGAAACCACCAAAGTCATCACCTGACACAGAAAACTTAGATAGCAGTACTCATAATCCTTGGGGACAGGATCATGCTGTATCTCAAAACAATAAAGACAAGAGAAATGAAGCTCACAGTGCTTTAAGCGTTGATGATGAAAAACAGCAGACAAAGGAGAGCTTGGATAACAGCAGGATGCAAAAGAGCACTGATACTTCCCAAAAAGAGTCAGTATCTGCCGAGAAAAAAGCTAATCCTCAAAATGCTGAAAATAAGGATGCCACCTCTCTTGATGCCGAGCGTCTTGACAGATTAGCCCGTGCCCGAGCCTGGCGTGCCTCCATGAATCTTGAGCCATAAAAGGATAGATGATGGCACAGGTATTGATATCGCTTGGATCAAATATGGGAGATAGCCTTAAAAATGTCAAAGATGCTATTTTAAGGCTCTCTTTGATTGATGGAGTTACCCTAATAAAAAACTCTTCCCTGTATCGCACCAAGCCTTGGGGCTATTTAAAACAGCAGGATTTTATCAACGCAGCCTGCGTACTTGAAACCACGCTTGAGCCGCTTGCACTTTTGCATGAGCTTTTGCAAATTGAGCAGGAGTTTCACCGGGAGCGACTTTTTAAATACGGTCCACGTACGCTTGATCTAGATCTCATTGCCTTTGATGAAATCACGCTTGATACTCCTGAGCTTACGCTGCCACATCCGCACATGACAGAGCGAGCCTTCGTGCTGGTGCCACTTTGTGAAATCGTTCCTAATTACATAATTGAGCCTTATCATCTGAGCATTAAAGATCTTAGAGACAGGCTTTCTAAAGATGCCTTAGAGGAGGCGCAACGCTGTGCCTAATAAAGAGATCCTGCCACGCCTGATAGTAGGCCTTGGCAATCCTGGTAGTCAGTATGAGCACACCCGCCACAATGTGGGCGAGGATTTTTTAAACAAGCTTGCAGATACCTATCGTATAAACTTGAGTCTTGAAAGTAAGTTTCAGGGATTGACCGGTCGCGGACTTATTGAAGGTAATGATGTGAGATTGTTATTTCCCACAACCTATATGAATGAAAGCGGACGTGCTGTAAGTGCATTATGTACCTTCTATAAGATAGCACCTGAGGAAATTCTTGTGGTACATGATGATCTTGATTTAAAACCTGGACAGATGAAGCTTAAGACAGGGGGTGGCTTTGCAGGTCACAACGGCTTAAAAAGCATCGGAGCCTGCATGGGCAATACCCAAAATTTCCTGCGCTTAAGAATAGGCATTGGCATGCCACCGTCACATGATGTCATAAGCTGGGTTTTAGGTCGTTGTGCCCCAAATGACAGAGATAATATTGATGAGGCCTTTGGTGTTGCCATCAATGCCCTCAAGATCCTCTATACTCAAGGATTGCAAAAGGCTACCATGATGGTAAACGGCTTTAAGCCTCAGATAAGCTGAAATAAGCATTTACTAAAATTTTAACAAGATAACCATACGAAAAAGAATAAGAGGAAAACATGGGTTTTAATTGCGGTATTGTGGGCTTGCCTAATGTTGGCAAATCAACTCTTTTTAACGCCTTGACCAAGGCTGGCATTGCAGCAGAGAACTTTCCCTTCTGCACTATAGATCCTAATACCGGCATTGTGCCTGTACCCGATCCTCGCCTAGATAAGATTGCTGCGATCGTGCATCCTGCCAAGATTGTTCCCACCTCCATGGAATTTGTGGATATTGCAGGACTTGTTAAAGGTGCCTCCAAGGGTGAAGGTCTTGGTAATCAGTTTTTGATGAACATCCGTGAGACTGACGCTATTGCCCACGTGGTACGTTGCTTTGATGATGAAAACGTCATCCATGTTTCAGGCAAGGTCAATCCCCGTGAGGATATTGAGATAATTTCAACTGAGCTTGCCTTATCTGATCTGGAAATATGTGATAAAGCTCTGCAACGCCTTACCAAACGAGCCCGCACTGGTGGTGATAAAGAGGCACTTGCACAGGTGGTAGCCCTTGAAAAATGCAAGCCTGCCTTGGAGGCTGGTAAAAACCTACGTCAGGTTGATTTTACCAAGGCAGATCTCGAGGCACTTAAAACCTTCCAATTCCTAACCTTAAAGCCTGTGATGTATATTGCCAATGTCGCCGAGGATGGCTTTGAGAATAATCCCTATTTGGATGAGGTAAAAAAGATTGCCGCTGAAGAGGGCTCTATCGTAGTACCAGTCTCTGCCGCTATCGAAGCTGATCTTGCCTCTATGGAGGATGAGGATCGCAAGGAATTTATGGAATCCATGGGACTTACCGAACCTGGCTTAAACCGTGTGATCCGTGCAGGCTATTCACTCTTAGGACTTCAGACTTTCTTTACTGCAGGCCCCAAGGAAGTTCGTGCTTGGACTGTAAAAGTGGGAGCAACTGCCCCGCAGGCTGCAGGTAAGATCCACTCAGACTTTGAACGCGGTTTCATCCGTGCCCAGACCATTGCCTATGATGACTACATCAAGTACAACGGTGAGCAGGGTGCTAAAGAGGCAGGAAAGCTTCGCTCCGAGGGCAAGGATTACATCGTACAAGATGGCGATCTCTTTGAGTTCCTCTTTAACGTCTGATAAATCCCCCCCATAAAGAAGCACCTCCTAATAAGATTTAGGGAGGTGCTAATTTAATCTTTAAAGCAGAGATATTTCTATTCAGAAGTCTTAGTAGTACTTACGATAAAAATATCACCTCTTATCTGCTCTAGCACCAGCTCACAGGCTGATGAATTAATCGATCCGAAGAAGGATGACTTAGGACTTGATCCCATACATACCATGCGTGCATCAAGCTTCTGACAAAGACGCGGGATCTCCTCATCAATACGCCCTTCAACAACATGCGTATGCTCAAGCGGAATATTGTGGCTCTGCGCAAACTCCTCGACGATGCGATGATGTACGTTAACGCGACTTATCGTGCCTCCTGCAACAATCTTGGATAAAGAGGTATCTCCGGCCATAAGTCCGCGGTTAATGGGAGATACACAGTTTACGATATGCACCTCACCATTAAAGTGCTGGGCAAAAAGCTTGGCAGCCTTTAAAAGCTTTTCATCTAAGATCTTAAGATGAGAGCTCTCCTCAAAGTCAATTGCAAGCAAAATGACCTTACCAAGCTTACTCTGACTGTTCTCATCCTTTACTACCAAAAGCGGTACTCTGCAGGATTTCATAATGCTACTGTCAATAGTACTTATAAAGAGATCCTTTATGGTATTGCGACGGTTAGCAGAGATGATCGCTAAGGCATAATCTCCCTCATTGCACTCCTTAGAAAAGGCTGCAGGCACATCCTTTGAAAAAATTACCTTTAAGTGGAAATTTTCAATAGCGCTGTATTTACGGCGCAATACTTCAAACTCGGATTTGACTCTTACCTTAATATCATCCTCAGTACCGCTTTTCCATTCATTGATCACACGTACTGCAGTTACATCAATAGCTGGTTCAAAGCGTGCGTATTGTGCTGCTCTGCCAATTGCAGGCTGTTCCTCACCGGGCTTTAGAAGCACCGCAAAAGTATTGTTGCTCTCGGCCATATTTCCTCCTAGCACCAGCCTGTCGCCAACCACTAAATTACGCGTTGCAGGCAAATTCAATGACTTAAGTTTAGCCTGATCTCAATTCATAAAATGAGACATCTTTCATAGATATATCTTACATACCAAAATATAAGATAGCACATCCATTTATGAAATATTTTTTCATATAATAATCACTTTTTATTAAAAGCTAAAACTTTTTTAGAAAAATAAGCGTAGCAATTCCAATATCCTCAAATAAGCTTCCTCGCAATGCACAAACGGCAGACAAAACTTACCATAAGAATCACAGCTATTACACAAAATATAAATAATTTCAATTTTGGGAAGTAATTACTCTTCACTTAGCCAATCAGCAATATCTATGATCTTGATCCCTTCATACTGATAGCTTTCATTTCTAATCCTTGCAATCACCATCTTAGGATAGGCATCCCTGATCTTAAGCAAGGGACTTACCTCACGCTCAAAGGTATTTTCATCGCTGATATTGTCAGACACCTGAATATAGATTTTTTCACTTCTGTGGATCGCAACAAAATCTATCTCTTTTTTATATAACACGCCGACATAAACCTCATAACCTCGACGCAGTAACTCCATGGCGACAATGTTTTCTAAAACACGACCATGATCTAGATTTCTCGTCCCAAGCTTGGCATAGCGAAAGCTGTGATCGCTTAAATAATACTTATCATTGGTTGCAAGATATCTTTTTCCCCTAATGTCATATCTTGAAAACTTGTAAAACGCGAAAGCATTACATAGATGCGATAAATAGCTTGCTACAGTTTTATTGTTTATCCTCTCCTTATTACGTAACAATATCTCCGTAATATTCCTTGCAGAGGTCAAATTGGATATGTTGTCCATCATAAAATCCACAATGCTATCCATCAACGCAACATTGCGGATCTTATATTTCTGCCTTATATCGCGTACGATGAGCGTATCAAATACATCGCGAATATAATCATATTTAGCATCTTGATCACGATATAGATAGGATCCAGCCATCCCGCCTTCCTTCAAGTATCGGTCAAAGGCACTGTAGTTGTCTAAAAGCTCAAAATATTGCTTAAATTCTGCAAAGGAAAAAGGAAAGACTCTGATTTCATAAGCGCGGCCTGTAAAGAGTGTTGCAAGATCTGAGCTTAGCAAAAAGGCATTAGATCCAGTAAGATAAATATCAAAAAGCTCCATAGCATGCAGACTGTTGATGGCTAATTCAAAGCTTTCACACATCTGCACCTCATCAATCAGCACGAAATTTTCGCAGCC
Organism: Firmicutes bacterium CAG:534; assembly: GCA_963650525.1. Taxonomy (GTDB): domain Bacteria; phylum Pseudomonadota; class Gammaproteobacteria; order Enterobacterales; family Succinivibrionaceae; genus Succinivibrio. Next base: position 3,187 of record CAVJLP010000037.1, on the reverse strand, counting down.
TTTTACATATGCTTTCTCAATAAAATCGTGCAGAGCATGATGATCTTTCAACTCCTCAAATTTAATCATGTTGAAGTTGATATGGATCACATTAGCGTGAGCTACGTTAGCAGTGACGTAGTCACAAAATGCCTCCAATAGCTTTGATTTACCGCTACGACGTACACCGGTGATGATTTTAATATCCGGTGTCCCCATCACATCAATCATCTTTTGCAGGTAGGTAGTTCTGGCAATTAATTTCATGACATTTCACCTCTTTGTTAGGATGTAACAAATATTTCCCAAAATCAATATTTTTTTAATTTTGAGTAATAGCCATGAATCTTCTTAAGAGCACAAAAGCTTTTAAAGCAAAAATAAGACGTCTTTAGCGTATACAGAAATCAAGAGGAGTAATAGCGAGGCGATAGCAAAGGTGGTTGAAAAAGAGGCAGGCGCAATTGCAACCTGCCTTGTATTTTAATATGAATTCAAAGTCTCAATCCCTGCCAATTTAGGCAAGATCTTGAAACTTCTTTATCAGAACTCATCATGACGTCTTGAACGAGGTGATGAAAAACCACGCTCAGAGCGGGAACCGCTACGACGAGGACGATCGCTAAAGCGTCTATCATCAAAGCTGAAGGATGGACGATCCCCGCGACGGGAGCGACGCTCATCACCACGGAAAGAGCCAAAATCGCGGTCACGATTAAAGCATCTGCGATCATCACGATTGAAATGATCACCACCACGGCTACCGCGATCATCACGGTTGAAACTACGACGGGATCTGTCAGAGTACTCAAAGCGACGCTCTGAGCGCTCACGGTGACCGTGAGGAGGTTCTGCTGTATAAATACGCAGATCAAGAGGTCTACCACAGACACGGGCATCGGCGAGGATATCCATAGTCTCCTGCGGCATACCATCAGGAAGATCTACAGTGGTGAAGGTATCAAAAATTGAGATCTCACCTATATACTTGCTCTCAAGATTACCTTCATTAGCGATGGCGCCTACAATCTGACCAGGCTTGGCACCATCACGACGACCGACAGCCAAACGATAACGGCACATCTTCATATCAGGGAAGTCACGCAGAGGCTGAGGCTCAGCAGAAGGACTGCGACGACGGCGATCACCCTTATCACCCTTATCACCCTTATCACCCCTGTCCTCCAAAGTACGAGCAGCAGGCTCAGGCTGAGTTTCATCTAAGAACAGATCCTCATCGCCACGGCACATCTTAGCCAAGGCAGCAGCCAAGGTCTCTGGCTCAATTGAGTCATCAGATAAGAGCTCGGAGATAACCTCCTCATACTGCTCAAGCTCCCCTGCCTCGATGGTCTCAAGCACCTGATTTTTAAAGTTCTCAAGACGTACCTTGTTAACATCAGCAGCAGTAGGCATGGTCATAGGCTCAATCTTCTGATGAGTCATATTTTCAATCATGCGCAACGCACGACGCTCACGAGGGGATACAAATAAGATTGCCTCACCTTGGCGTCCGGCACGACCAGTACGGCCGATACGGTGCACATAACTTTCAGCATCATAGGGGATGTCATAGTTAAACACATGGGTGATGCGATCAACATCAAGACCGCGGGCAGCCACATCAGTTGCAATGAGAATATCAAGAAGTCCTGATTTTACACGCTCAATGACCTTCTCACGCTGACGCTGCGGGATATCACCATGGAGGGCAGCACAGGAAAAGCCACGAGCCATAAGCTTGTTGGCTACATCCTCGGCATCAGTCTTAGTACGCACAAACACGAGCACAGCATCATAGCTTTCAACCTCAAGAATGCGGGTCATAGCATCAATCTTATGAGCACCGGATGCCACCCAGTAGCGCTGATGCACAGTTACTGCAGTTGCAGTCTTGGATTTGATCTCCACGTTCTCAGGCTTTCTTAGGTGAGATTTGGCGATCTTGGCAATTGCAGGAGGCATGGTTGCTGAGAATAGAGCGGTCTGACGCTCCTCAGGAGTATTAGAGAGGATCCAGTCTACATCATCGATAAAGCCCATGCGTAACATTTCATCGGCCTCATCTATCACCGCAAAGCGCAGCTTAGAAAGATCTAGCTTGCCCTGCTTGATTAAATCGATAAGACGGCCTGGAGTTGCCACTACTACCTGAGCGCCGTGACGCAGAGATCTTATTTGATTTTCATAGGAGGCTCCGCCATAGATAGGAGCTACATGGAAATCCTCCATGAATTTAGCAAAATTCTGCAAGGCCTCGGCAACCTGCAAGGCAAGCTCACGGGTAGGCTCTAAGATTAAGGCCTGACAAAAGCGCTCGTCGGTGTTGATTAAAGACAGGATAGGAAGTGCGAAAGCGGCAGTTTTACCGGTACCGGTCTGAGCCTTACCGATTAAATCACATCTTTTTAAAAGCAGAGGAATTGACTGCTCCTGAATAGGAGTGGGACTTTCAAACCCCATGGCCTTAATGGCCTTAACTACACAATCAGCAAGACCTAGATCTTCAAAAGCGGTAAGCTCTTCCTCATCATCAAGCACATCGCCTGCAAGCAGCGTGCTCTCAGCCCCACCTAAGGAGACTGCACTTAAGCTGTCATCATGCTTTTTAATATTCTCTGAATTCTCATCACGGCAATTCTCTGCAGTCTCACAAGATTGCACCACCTGATCCCCTATTTCCTCAACGGCAACGATTTTTTCCAAATCCTCAGACACTTTTATACCTCTAAATAGTGTGGTCTAAACAACACCCTAACAAACAACCAGACGAACAGTGCATTACTGCACGCCACACAAGGAAGGCGCCAACGAAATCGCTATCTAAACTGAAATGATATCCGCTCTTTAAAGAGCACAATCACATCACTATGCTTTCTTGAAATGCTAATATTCTTGAAAAGATGCTAACGCTTCACTGCCAAGGCTACCCTGTCATCGACAAACGAACAGGAAAGATTACAGCCTTAATAAGTCAAAAGAGCCTAAAACCCACGGCTTCTGCTGACACGCCCTCAATTTTGGCGACATTATACAAAGAAAGAAGGCAATTTAATTGCAAAATACGCTTTTTACAGAAGAAAAAGGCAAAATTTCCACCATAAGCCTCCATATTGCCAAAAGTTGTACGCCAGTACTCCTCAATTCATCCTCACAATTTCACCAACATCCCCTACCCAATTTCTGTTTTAGCTGCCAGAATATGGCC
>CAVJLP010000036.1:7487-20759 GCA_963650525.1 Firmicutes bacterium CAG:534 | reverse complement strand
GAGGAAGTTGAAGGATTTTATATGCAGTCTTTGGGATACTTAAATTTTTTATTTACATACTTGAAACACATAAAAACACATCTATAATAACTATAGGAATAAAAACAATACTTAAATAAAATCTTATTCAAATTGACTATACGTATTTGATCATTTTGCTGAGAAAACTTTCGTTTCATTTTTAGGATTAATGGAGGACTTGATCAAAGAGAATTTAGGAGTTCATTTAATTTTATTGACCAATCGCGCAAGAAATTTTTTAGGAGTTCTTATGGTGAACTGCAATAAATCAAAGAGCACTGATATTGTCAAATTACTTTCAGTGCTATTAAAAGACAACAGGGGAATTGAGCTTTTAAAACAACATGATCCTGACGCGCTCAAGTGCAATGAGCTTATGCTTGGGGCTGATGATTTTGCTCAGAGTCTTAGAGTAAGAGGGGTGAGCCTTGAGCTTACAAAGGAGCTAGGCAGACTTTCAGTTGAAGATGAGGATATGGATTTAATCACTGATGCCTGTCATGAAATATATGACCGCTGTATCTCTTACTGGGCTGGCAGGGCATTGTCCGGGCAAGACTCTCATGTGTGGCTTCAGTGTGATCCTAATGATGAGCTCCTTAATTGGGGACCTAAGTTTGAAGACGGCACGAGTGTCGATCTTGGGCATGCTCTCAAGGTCTGTGATTTTGAGGTACTGGACTGGCTAATAAATCCACTATGGATTTGCTGTATGGTGCTACCAGATCCTCAAAAAAAAGTTGCCAATGTGATGAAATCTGCCGGCTTTTATGCATTGCAGGGGCTTTTGGCGGTAAAGCCCATGAGCTATGTTGAACTCTTTTTAAACGAAAAATTAAATGATTTTCTCCTAGCGGTTCAAGCAGGCTATGGCTTGGATAGTGATATTAGGATTGGGGCTAAAAAAGCCTTTTGTGATGCAGCCTGTGTGGGTGATACGGATATTTGGATGCAGGATGACGAGAACTTTAAGAGCTGGCGGGAAGATTTTATCAGGGAGCAGATGCTACAGCGTGATGAGCTTTTGTTAAAGCAGCTGTATGTGATTGAAGATCGCCAAGCTGATTTCAATGATGGGTATGGTCTGCTTAGACATTTTCACTATAACGAGTATATGACTGAGTCTGAGCTAAACAGCCTTGGGAAAAATCTGGCAGTGGATCCTCGTCTTAAGCAGCTATTGCACCATACGTTGTTTCAGATGTCCGACTTCAGTACTGCGATCCTAAAGGTTGCGAGCAACGGTCGTATGTTTCTTTTAGATTGAGGGGGCTGCCATGAGCCAACTTATTTCAAATACCTTGAAAGAAACTCACTCCCTTGTTGAACTTAGCCAGAATCTTAGTGTTTACGCGCGCGACGATATCTTTGACAGGATATTATCAGGCTACGATGGCTTTTACGATCCTGAATATAAGGACGAAGAGGGCACTGCTAACAGCCTGAAGCTTCCTGCCATGCAATTTCAGCAGGCGCTCAGGATAAAAAGGCTTTGCTATGAGCTTACTGAGGGTGATAGCGATCTTGATATTGAGGACTGTGTAAGTAATCTTCTGGAGACGGCCTTAAAGAAGGCGGAGGATCAAGATGAGAGCATCTACAGGCAGTTTAAGCATGGTAAACGCTCACAAAAGTTGCCTTTTTTGCAGCAGTATGCTGATGCGGATCATGACATTAAAAAGCGTCTGATGGACTCTATCAGAGCTTCGGTAAATGGTAGGGTTACTGAGGATGAGCGTTGGGGAGAGCTACGCTTTCAGGCATTATTTTGTCAGGGGCATGTTGTCTTGTGGAATGCACCTAACGTGTTAGCAGAGCTTTTGCACTCTTACACCGATTGTGATTTTGATGAGATATTGCATACTCCTGATTACTATGCCCTAAGAGCTTTGCGCCTTATAAATCCCTTAATCCTAGTTGAGCTTAAATTACGCGGGCTCATGAATGCCTTTATTGAATTTCTTTATTGGCACGGGCGTAGCTCAATAGATGCGATTACAACGCTTACTATGAATAAGCATGAAACTATGTACGGGATCAGGGAAGGTAATAATAAGGATATACAGGATATGATCTGGGATCATGCTTGCTCGTGGCTTTCAGCAAAAGTCATGCAGCTTTCTTTGGATCAATATCTTTTATACAACCCCAACTGGCAGAAAATATGTTCAAGGCATGCAGCGCTGTTGCGTGATGAAATGGAGCAGAACGTGTTGAAGGCGCTTTATGTTATCGCAGAGCGGGAGGAGGATTTTAAGAAAACCTGGGGGTATCTTACTAAGCATTCGCTAAATGGCTTGTTTGCAGATGAAAGGTATGACTACTGGTTTAAGGCTCAGCAAGCCTTAGATCCTAATAAGTATTATTTTCTACCGACCATTTCCAAATGTATGAGTATTCATAAAAAATATGCTCCGATATTGCAGGAGGATTTGTTGTGGTAGCTAAAGAAACAGGGATGATCTATGTCGTCGCTTTTTGATATATATACATCAGTATGTTCTAGCTAATTGCTTATTTTCATAAAGCTCAATTTGTAAATTAAGAGCGCACCGATGCGGTAACTATGCCGTCGGTGCGTTTTTTCTGTGGTAAAATACGCGCGCCGATTTAGTACTCGGTCTCCACTGCCGCAAAAGGCAAAAACAAGCCTTATGCGCGCTATTTCCGTTAATTTTTCGTATGCGGGATTTTTCTATTATGCAAATCATGCGCGGCTCTCGTGCCTTATCTGATTTCAGACTCGACAAACTCATGCAGGAATTTGTCGCTGCAGGCATCAAAGTCTCATCAGTTTCTACTCATTACGTCCACTTCTATGACGCCAAAGAGGATCTCAATGCTGAGGAAACCGAAGTCCTGAAGAAGCTTTTAACCTATGGCCCTAAGGATACCGAATCTCAGGATAAGGGCGAGCTCTTCATGGTGATCCCGCGCGTGGGAACAATCTCTCCTTGGTCATCTAAGGCAACAGATATCGCTAAAAACTGCGGTCTTACCAAGATCCGTCGTGTAGAGAGAGGTATTGCCTATTACATTGAAAAGGAAGGTGGTGAATTTACTGCTGAGGAGCGTAAGAGCGTCACAGCTTTAATTCACGATCGTATGATGGAAAATGTACTCTCAACAGTAGAAGAGGCTGCTGCGGTTTTTGAAAAGCAGACTCCTGCCCCGTTTAAGACTGTTGCTTTGACCACCGATGGTATGCAGGCTATTCGTAAGGCTAATGTTGAATTAGGCTTGGCCTTAAATGAGCCTGAAATGGAATATCTCATGGACAGCTTCAAGGATCTAGGTCGCGATCCTACTGATGTCGAGCTGTACATGTTTGGTCAGATGAACTCTGAGCATTGCCGTCATAAGGTTTTCAACGCAGATTGGACTATTGATGGTCAGCATCAGGAAAAGTCCCTGTTCAAGATGGTGCGTAATTCCAATGAAAAGCACCCTGACTATGTTTTATCTGCCTATAAGGATAATGCTGCTGTAATGGAAGGCTCCAAGGCCGGACGTTTCTTTGCAGGTCCTGATCATATTTATTCATATCATGAGGAGGACATGCCTATCCTCATGAAGGTTGAAACTCACAACCATCCTACTGCTATTTCTCCATTCCCTGGAGCTGCTACCGGTTCGGGCGGTGAAATTCGTGATGAGGGGGCAACCGGTGTCGGGTCCAAGCCTAAGGCCGGTATCTGCGGTTTTACTGTTTCCAACCTGCGTATTCCCGGTGCTGAGCAGCCGTGGGAATACAATTTTGGCAAACCTGATCGTCTAGCATCTGCTTTGCAGATCATGATTGAAGGTCCTTTGGGAGCTGCTTCTTTCAATAATGAATTTGGTCGTCCTAACCTTTGCGGTTATTTCAGAACCTATGAAGAGGAAGTCGATTCCTTCAATGGCCGTGAAGTCCGTGGCTACCACAAGCCCATCATGCTAGCCGGTGGCTGGGGCAATATCCGTCGTGAGCATATTCATAAGGATCATATCGATCCTGGTGCTAAACTCATCGTATTGGGCGGTCCTGCCATGAACATCGGCTTAGGTGGCGGTGCAGCATCTTCCATGAATTCTGGAGCCTCCTCTGAAAGCCTTGATTTCGCATCTGTTCAACGTGGTAACCCTGAGATGCAGCGTCGTTGCCAAGAGGTTATCGATGCCTGCTGGGAGCTTGGTGATAAGAACCCGATCATGTTCATTCATGACGTAGGTGCCGGTGGCTTATCAAACGCTATGCCTGAGCTGGTTGCAGACGGTGGTGTAGGCGGTTTGTTTGAGTTGCGTAAGGTTCCTAATGATGAGCCCGGCATGTCTCCTCTGCAGATCTGGTGTAACGAGTCCCAAGAGCGCTATGTACTGGCAGTTATGCCTGAGAACCTTGAGACCTTTGAGAATTTCTGCAAGCGTGAGCGTGCTCAGTACGCCATTATCGGTACCGCAACTGCTGATCGTCGCGTGGTGCTCCACGATGATTATTTTGACAACACTCCAATTGATCTGCCTTTGGATATTCTGCTTGGCAAGCCTCCGCGCATGATTAAGGACGTTAAGTCTGCTAAGCATAATTCTCAGGCCTTCAATACCTCAGGTATTGATGTCTTAGATGCCTGCGAGCGTGTTTTGCGTTTGCCGACTGTTGCCGAAAAGACTTTCTTGATCACCATTGGTGATCGCTCTGTTACCGGCCTTGTAGCCCGTGATCAGATGGTAGGTCCTTGGCAGGTGCCTGTAGCTGATGTCGGTGTAACCTGCGCCTCCTATGATAGCTATCATGGTGAGGCTGGTGCCATTGGTGAGCGTCCTCAGGTTGCCTTGCTTGATCATGCCGCATCCGTGCGTCTGGCTATCTCTGAGGCTATCACTAATATTGCTGCTGCTGATATTGGCGAGTTAAACCGCGTTAAGCTATCAGCTAACTGGATGTCTCCTAATGGTCACCCAGGTGATGATGTAGGTCTGTATCAGGCAGTTAAGACTTTAGGTGAGGAATTATGCCCAGCCTTGGGAATTTCAACTCCTGTGGGTAAGGACTCTATGTCCATGCGTACCACCTGGCAGGAAAACGGGGTTGAGAAATCTGTTACCTCTCCTATGTCCCTAGTAGTTTCCGCCTTTGCCCGCGTTGAAGATGTAAGAAAGACCCTTACTCCACAGCTTAGAACTGACAAGGGTGAAACCCGTCTGATTTACATTGATCTAGGTGATCGTCGTAATCGTCTTGGTGGTTCTGCCTTAACTCAGGTTTATCGTCAGCTAGGTGATGTACCTGCAGATCTTGATCAGCCTGCCCGTCTTAAGGGCCTGTTTGATTCAGTTCAGTTCCTAAACAAGCATGATAAGGTTCTGGCTTATCACGATATCTCTGATGGTGGTTTATTTGTAACCTTAGCTGAGATGTCATTTGCAGGCCACTGCGGTATTACAGCAGATATTTCCAATTTAGGTCAGAATGACCTCGCTGTACTCTTTAACGAGGAACCCGGTGCTGTCTTACAGGTTCGTGCAGAGGATGCTGAGACTGTGCTTAACATTCTCTCAGGTCATGGTCTTGCTAATTGCTCATTCGATCTTGGTACCATCAATAACGAAGATCGAATCATCTTTGTCCGTGATGGCAACGATGTTATCAATCAGAAGCGTTCTCACTTCAGAACCATCTGGGCCGAGACCACCTTCCATATGCAGTCACTGCGTGATAATCCTCAGTGTGCCAAGGAAGAGTATGAGGCTAAGTTTGATGACTCTGATAAGGGGCTGTTTGCCGATCTCAGCTTTGACATCAAAGAGGATGTTGCCGCTCCTTATATCAGCAGAGGTATCCGTCCTAAGATTGCTATTTTGCGTGAAGAGGGCGTTAACTCCCAAGGTGAAATGGCTGCAGCCTTTGACAGAGCCGGCTTTAGCTGTGTGGATGTCCATATGTCCGATATCCTCTCAGGTGCTGTGGATCTTGCTGATGTTAAGGGCTTTGCCGCATGTGGTGGCTTCTCTTATGGTGATGTCCTTGGTGCTGGTGAGGGTTGGGCTAAATCAGTGCTCTTCTCAAGCCGTGGTGCAGAGACCTTCTCTAAGTTCTTCAATCGTAATGACACCTTCGCTCTGGGCGTGTGCAATGGTTGTCAGATGATGTCAACACTAAAGGATCTTATCCCTGGTGCTGAAAACTGGCCTCGTTTTGTAACCAATAATTCAGAGCGCTTTGAGGCTCGCTTTGTTGAAGTTGAGGTTCAGAACAGTCCTTCAGTATTGTTTGCTGGTATGGCTGGTTCTAAGATGCCGATCGTGGTTTCTCATGGTGAGGGCCGTGCAGAGTTTGCATCAGCACAGCAACTTAAGGCTTTGAACGAGCAGGGACTGGCCGCAGTTCGTTATGTGGATCACAACGGCAATATCGCAGTCTCCTATCCTTTGAATCCTAATGGTTCACCTGAGGGTATTACCTCTGTTACCACTCCTGATGGCCGCTTCACCGTACTTATGCCTCATCCTGAGCGTGTAATGCGTACTGTGGCTAACTCATGGCATCCTGACGACTGGGGCGAGGATTCTCCTTGGATGCGTGTATTCCGTAATGCGCGCGTGTTCGTAGGCTAGGATCTAGCTTGATTAAAAAGCCCCTCGGTGCTCTGCATCGGGGGCTTGTTGTATGCAGGATTAAAAATCTAGGCTATGCTCATTGAGCAGGAAATCATATATTCCAATTAAAAGAACTCCGTTGCCATTCTCGTTGGTTTCAAAAGAATTAACGCTCCCTACATCAACATTAAAGTCACGGATATTGAGCTCGTCTAGATAACGATTGCGTTTAATAAACATTGTGTAAGCTTTGTTATTGGTTAAACCTATTTTTTAATTTTGCGTAAAACCGCAAAATTATAAAATAGAATTATGTTCCCCATTATTTTTTTCACAGTCCATCAAAATATTGACGATTAAAAATCCAGATATTTCAATTAGATAATAAATAAAAATTGGCACACTATTTGATAGACCAATGTCAGATGATAAAAAAGATGGCATTGAGGCTTTTATGGACGCCAATGAATTAGAGCTCCTTACAGAGGTTTTTAACGTAGTTCCCTCAGCAATTGTGATCCTAGATAAACGAGGTACCATATCAAAGGCCAATAATGGGGCTCTAGAAATGCTAGGTGAGGATAGCTTGGTAGGTCGCAAGTGGATCGATGTCATTAATGTTGTTTTCCGTCCGCGTAAGGATGATGGCACTGAGATTTCTACCCGTGATGGGAAGAGACTGCAGGTATTAACCAGACCATTGTCTTCTGGACAGCTGGTGCAAATGAATGATCTGACAGCACAGCGTGAGCTGTCAGATAAAATGCGCCATATGGAACGTCTGTCATCCTTAGGTCGAATGGCTGCCTCACTTGCCCATCAGATCAGAACACCACTCTCTGCTGCCATGCTGTATGGGGCTAACCTTGCAAATCCTCGTTTGACACCACAGTCCCGTGCTGTTTTTCAGAAAAAGCTGATGTCTCGTCTGGAGGCGTTGGAGGCTCAGGTATCGGATATTCTGATGTATGCGCGCTCTGATGCTCAAACTGTAAGTGAGCTTGAGGCAGTTGATCTGGTAAGTGATTGCATACAGTCGTGTCAAAGTATTGTCACTAGAGGAGGTGCTGAATTAATCTCAGAGCTAGGTGATCGTCCCATGCCAATTTTAGGCAATACTGCAGCGCTTTCTGGAGCTTTATCAAATCTTGTGGCAAACGCCGTAGAGGCCGGAGCTAAAAAGGTTAAAATAAGCCTTAAGAAAGAAAAGGGGAATATTGTTATTGCTGTTGCCAATAATGGTCCTGCAATAGCTGATGATCTTAAGAAAAAGATTTTTGAGCCTTTCTATACCACAAAGAGCAACGGTACAGGCCTGGGCCTTGCAGTTGTGGCGGCAGTGGTGCGTGTGCACCATGGTCGCTTAGAGATTCACGAAAGTGATGAATTCCCAGTTGAATTTACATTAATGATTCCAGAATTTGTGAGACAGGGTGCTAAAGTGGAGGCAGCCTAGTCTCTTTGAGAGATAAAAATGAGCCAAAGCCAGATCCTGATAGTTGACGATGACAGCAGCTTACGTGAGGCTATTTGTGACACACTGATGCTAGCAGGGTATTCCTGTATCGAGGCAGGATCTGGTGAGGAAGCTTTAAAGATCCTTACTAAGCGCCGTGCTGATATGGTGATAACCGATGTGCAGATGGATGGTATGGATGGGCATAGGCTCTTAAATCAGGTTCACGAAAAATACCCTAATCTTCCCGTACTGCTCATGACTGCCTATGCCAATATTAATGGGGCCGTGGCTGCAATGCGCGATGGTGCGGTAGATTACCTTTCAAAGCCCTTTGCTCCTGAGGTGCTGTTAAATCAGGTTTCACGTTATGTTCCAGTAAGCCGTATCGTCAAGGGTGAGCCTGTGTGGAAGGATCCGTCAACAGGAGAGCTTTTAAAACTTGCATCCAAGGTTGCAGCCTCTGATGCCACTGTGATGATTACAGGTCCTTCAGGATCAGGTAAGGAAATTTTATCCCGCTTTGTGCATGATAAGTCTCAGCGTGCAGATGGCCCTTTTGTCGCAATCAACTGTGCTGCTATTCCTGACACCATGCTTGAATCCACCCTGTTTGGTTATGAGAAGGGGGCATTTACCGGTGCAGTACAGGCCTGCCCTGGAAAATTTGAGCAGGCTCAGGGAGGAACAATACTCCTAGATGAGATAACCGAGATGGATTTGTCCTTACAGGCAAAACTTTTGAGGGTACTGCAGGAGCGCGAGGTTGAGCGATTGGGATCGCGTAAGAGTATAGCTCTGGATGTCAGGGTGATTGCTACCTCCAACCGTGATTTAAAGCAGGCCGTTGCCGAAAAGAAATTCAGAGAGGATCTCTACTATCGTCTGAATGTTTTCCCACTTCACTGGAAACCTCTTAAGGATCGCCCCTTAGATATTGTTCCTATTGCTAAGTTCCTTCTAGAAAAGCATGCCCGTGAGGCAAGCCGTGCTATTCCTACTTTTTCAAAGGGGGCTGAGCGTAAGCTTGCAGGTTATGCCTTCCCAGGAAATGTTCGCGAGCTTGATAATGTAATGCAGCGTGCCTTGATCCTGACAGACTCCGGAGTAATCGACGAGGGGAATATTATCTTTGATGAGCAGGGGCTTGATGAGGTTTTAAGTGCTGATCTCAATACTATGTCAGTTGATGAAGTCGCACCTGTTATTGAAGAGCGGCAGGATGCTGTTGATGATGTAGTACGTAGTCAGAAAATTCCCGCAAATCTCGGAGGAGAGCTTAAACAGCAGGAATATCAAATAATTCTTGATGCGTTAATTGAATACCGAGGCAATCGGCAGATGGTCTCTGATAAGCTTGGTATTTCTCCCCGTACGCTACGTTACAAGATAGCCAAGATGCGTGATGAAGGTATGATAATACCTAGTTAGTATGAAAAAGTTATTTACTCTATTGCTCGTTACCCTAACTTCATTGTTTATGTTTGGGTGTGAGGAGATGCCTGAGGAGAATAAGAGAGAGGGCACGATTGTGTTGCGTTATGCTCTTGAGGATAATTCCTACACTCCATTTACTGAGGCAATGCGTTATTTTGCAAGAGAAGTGGAAAAGGTCTCTCATGGCAAGATCAGAATTGAGCAAAAGCGATACGCTACATTTTCGGTAAATTCAGATCTAGTGCTTGATACAGTGATGAATACGCTAGATTTGGCTTTAGTTCCGGTAAACCGCATCAGTCAGTTAGCTCCAGGACCATCGCTTTTAGGTGCGCCATATCTTATGCAGGCCTCTACTTTTGATGATCTGATGGAGCCTGGCGGTGAGCTTATTAAAAAAGTTGTCCAGGATTTATCTTCAGAAAAAACTCATCTGGTAGGAGTTGATATCTGGTACGGCGGTTATATTCAGATTTTGATGCGTGATCGCCAGATTCTAAGTCCAAGCGATATGGCCGGGCAGAGATTCTGGGTTAGAGGCCCGGGGCCAGATATGGACTATCTATTGGCGATGAATGCCATACCTTATGAAATGTCTTTTTCCAGTGGTGTCTATGCGGCCAAACATGGCTACCTTGACGGGATTATGCTACCAATATCCATGATAATCTCAAATAAGCTTGATAAATACATGCATTATCTGACACTGACTAATCATGCTCGCATGAATTATATTCTGTTGATGTCGCTTGAAACTTGGAAGCAGCTGTCAGCAGATGAGCATAATATTATTTCAGAGTGTGCCTCTAAAACAGGGTTCTTTGTGCGTGATTTAACCAGAGAGCTTGAGGATATTGATCTTTCCCGTATGCGTCATCAGGGAGTAGTTAAGATCATAGAGCCAGATCCTGAGCAGTTTATTAAGAAATCAGAGTATGTTCGTACGCTTTATCTTAAAAAGAATCCTGTTCAGTCTCTTTTTTTAAGACAGCTCATTCGTGAGCAGAATGGCAGTAGTAATGAGAATGTCTCATATTAGGTCATGAATTCTATTGCAATTATGATATGGTAAAATCTTCTTGAGCTAAATTATTACAAATAAAAAATGTAAAAGGTAGACTATTATGCCTAACTATTTGAAAAATAACGGTTTACCCCCCCATCAAGAAGCATGCCAATTTGACCGTAGCTGTGATCATTTCATAGTATCGGGAGTGGATACTATGAGTAGAAAAAAAAGAGTGCCCTTAAGCTTATTGCTTACCTATGTGCTGCGGCTGATCTGCATTTTCGGACTGTTGATATTTGCCATCAATCTTGAGTATGTCATCTTTATAGCTGCGGAAATGACAGTGCTGTCTCTGCTTGCACTGGTGTTGCCACGTAGACTCAGGCTGTGTTTGCTCCCGCTTGTCTTGATCCATGTTTTTCAGTATGTGAATGTGGTGCTGACCGGCAATTATATGCTGTCAGATATGCTTGCAGGTTTTATGTATGGACAAAGTAATTTTGATCAGCTGTTCTGGACAATAGCCTCGGCACTTGAGAGCTCATTATTGTGGATACCTTCGTTCTGGTCACAAAAATATATGCGGATTGGTAAGGCTATAGCAGTAATTCCAGCGCTACTGCTCATCGGAACTTTAAGCTTTAATTTCCCGATCCATCGTTTTGTGGTGCAGGAGTTCTATGCGGTTAGGAACATGCTAAATGATGATGGCTTTCGTAAAATAGAACCCTATGTGTATCGTGACAGCTCTGAGCTCTGGTAGTTTTAAGAGGTTGCGGCCTGTATATAAGTCTTAAAGTAGGCCGCCACATTTTAAAGTAGTGTTTTATCAAGCCTCTTTGCTTTTGGTGCTAGCAGTTTTTCTTTTACCAGCATTTTTGGCTTTTTCGGCAGCCTTTAAGGCCTTCTGCTCAGCCTTCTCTTGTGCTTTTTTAGCTTTTTCCTGTTCTTTCATAGCTTTTTTCATGGCTGCCGCATCAGCTTTGCTTAGAACAACACAGGGATCGCCATAAACAAGCTTGCGATCGTATAAGTATTCCACTATACCTGCAATGTCTGCATTAGCAGTCATAGGAGAAACTCTTTTGGCACAATCCTCCATGATTTGCTCGAATACGTCATAGTCCCTGACTTCTCCGTGTTTATCAAAGATCTTGTCGTACTCATCGTCAGTCCAGTCCTGACACGTTCCGTCGTCAATACCATGTCCACCCTTGGATTTAATGCAGTAGACAGGATACTGACCAGATTCTGGAGTGAAATCTGAATTCATCAGTTCGACTGTGTGCAGGTGATAGTCACCAAAATCGTAAACAAATTTTAGCTTCGTGCCTAGATTTTCAAAAAGATCCTTAACAGTGATTATTACATCATCGTCAGCTTCTTCTTCAAATGGGAAGTCATAATCGTCATCATCATCTGTATCTGACGTGGCTTCATCAGTCTCTTCTTCATATTCATCTTCATCTGCATAGTCATCAAAATGAGGTTTACGCAACATATATTGCACATCTTCATAGCCTACAAAATTATATAAATGATCGCCATCCCAGCCAAAAAGACGGAGGATTATATCTTTAAAGTCCTCTGCATTCAGATCTGCTGGAACGCACATCGTGCGCCAGCTTTTAGGTCTAAAACGTGTCAGGGTGATCTTTACCTGAAAATAGCGCTCAGGCATATTATCTGGGTTGTGGTTTTGTTCTGTGGCCATGAAAACCTCTTTATGTGAATATGAAACAAGCTGTTGTAAATTTTAGCGTATAACAAAATTTTTTTTGCGAGTTATCTTTATTTTTCATGTCTTTAGGAATAAAGCTTTTACATTCATTTGCTCATAGTTGTTTGTTAGTTTTTAAAATTATGTATGAATAGCATGAAAATGCTTTTTGAGTTATTGAACAGCGTGTATGTAAATATTAAAATTACGCTACAGGTCGCAAAATAAAAGCCGGCCGTAACCTGCCTTAGGAATCCTTACTTGTAAGATGGCCTCTCGCAAATCCTACATGCAATTGACCATGCCTTTAGGTCTTATCAGAGCCTGTGGCGTGGGGCGTGATATCCGTTTTGATTAATCATTTCCATTTTTAGACTGAAAAGTCTAATTTTAAGCGTCTTCACTGGCGTAAGGGGCTAATTGTATCTGTTGTTTTTAAAGACACCTAGTGGTGTGAATGTATATGTCAGAAGTTAAACAGAAAATAGAAAATTTAGAATCAAAACCCGTGTTCCGTACAGTGATGTTCTTTGTGATCATCGTTTGTATTGCCTCCTTGCTTATTATGTTAGGGCGTAGATCGGATGCTGTAACTCAGGCAAGACGTCTGCAGGCTGGTGTTTTAACAGCAGACGAGATTTCAACAGCCTTTGAAAATGTCGGCGGAAAACTTATCAAGCGCCTCGTAAATGAGTCTCAGATGGTTAAAAAAGGCGATCTGCTGCTTGAGATAGACTCCCAGGATATAGAGCTTAATATTGCATCCCTTAAGGCTCAAATCGAAAATCTGTCAGCTCAGATTAATGCACAACAGATAACCTTGGATAATTCCCGCGACAAGTTGCGTACTACTGAGATTTCTACTTGGCGTTCAATTGAAGATCTCTTATCTCAGTTAGATAGTGCTCAGGCAGAGCTTACTCGAGCATCTGCTGAATATAAGCGTTATGCAAATTTGGATAAGGCTGCAGCGGTATCTAAATCAAGCTACGATCAAGCTCGTGCAGTATATTTACAGGCACAGGCAGCGGTTACATCCACTAAGAAAAACCT
>CAVJLP010000036.1:0-7477 GCA_963650525.1 Firmicutes bacterium CAG:534 | reverse complement strand
CAACTTGAGAAATTGCGCACCCAGCGTGATGCTACCGGCATGACTCTATCTGCAATCTCTCAGCAGCGTATTGACACAGAAAATATTGAAAATACTCTGCGAGCCTTAAAAGCCTCACGTGATTCTCTTAAAGCACAGCTTTCACAGCAGGAGCTCAATCTTTCTCGTACTAAGCTCTATGCACCTGAGGACGGTAAGGTTCTGGAGGTGTTGTTTGATGAAGGTGAGATGGTATCGGCTTCATCACCTGCAGTAACTCTTGAAACCACACGTAAGTATTACGATGTATATATATCAGAGAGGGCTGCTACTCATTACAAGGCAGGAGATAAAGTCACAAGTTACTGCTATGCCTTAGATAAGAAGATTGAAGGTACGGTACGTTTTGTAGAATCAGCTCCTTCATTTGCTGATCTGCGTATGACTCGTGAACAGGGACAGGCCGATCTCACCTCCTTTAAGATGCGAGTATATACAGATCAGGATGTAGATCTTTTATCTGGTATGACTATGGAGATTGCCAATGACTACGATTGAGGCCATGAAGCAAGCCTTCTTTGAGGAGGTTGCGGCAATGCGATCAGGGTATAGTATGCCTTATCATAAGGTAGCCTTGATGATAGCCCTGGTAACCTGCTTATTCTTTTGTATTTTTCTGCAACATCAGATTGCCTTTGATGGTCGTATTGCCATTATTGATCTAGACAATTCCCGCTATTCACGAGAGCTTGCCCAAAAGCTTGATGCCTCGGCATACATTGAGGTTACCGACATTTTTTACAATGCAGTTCCGGTTTCATCTCTTTTAGTTGAGGACAGAAACATAGGTGTTTTATATATACCTAAGGATTTTGAAAAATACCTTCTAAACGGACAGCGTTCAATGAAGCTTGGCTATTATGCCGACTACACAAATTCTGCCCAAAATGGTGTGGCTCTTAGCACCTTAAATGAAATTATCGGTGAGGAAGGAGCCAATATCTCAATTCCCAAGGTGGCGGCAATGGGAAAGATGTCATCTGATGCCGCCGCTGCCGCTGTATCACCTATGTCGGTAGGATCTCGCCGTCTCACAGATCCGGTGTACTCATCCACCAATGGCTTCGTAGTGGCGATTACAATTTTCTTTAGCTCTATTTTTATCGGTATCAGCACGCTGATGATAGTTGGCAGGATCAGAGTAACAGGGCAGATGGAGCGCTGCTTGCGCATGGGCTACGCCTCATGGATTGCACGTATTCTTCCATATGCTCTTATCTATTCAACAGCTATCACTATAGCCTTCTGTCTTTTGATTAATTTCGGTCAGATGCGTTTTGCTGGATCCTGGCCGTTCTTTTGGCTCACCATATTTACAACAGGTGTTTGTATTGGCCTTTTGTCCTTATTTTTCTCCTGGAACTCAGAAAATCCCGGAGCAGGCACTGCCTTTATGATCCTCTATGTTCCACCCGGGTTCATTTTGGGCGGTTCTACTATGGCTATACCATTTTTAACTGACTGGGTACAGAATGTCTCCCATATTTGGCCACTGGTGTGGCAGTATAGATTTGTGCGTGATATTGCCCAAAGAGGTGAATTTCAGGCAGGAGTAGTGGCTCATTATGGCTGCTATTTACTCTATGCAACGGTTTTGGCTTTATTGGTATATTGGCGCTATTACAAGTCTATGAAGCTCTTGACAGGCCCGCGTACTAGAGATATCAATGAGCTACACTTTGAGCATTAATTCTATTCTATAACTCTGACAAGAAAAGCCCTCTTAAAAAAGAGGGCTTTGATATAAATCACCATATCAGGTAGACGAGGAAGTCTTTTTTTTTCAGCACTTTTACATGGTGCTGCTCTCAACAAACCAGTTGGCGTTTTTTTCCATCACTGGCTTATAGGTTTTGGTAATTTCATAGGCGTGCTGGCGCAGTATTTTGCAGCTGGTATCTATATCCTTATCGATGATAGCTTGCAAAAGCTGTTCGTGCTCCTTTAACAGATCATCGATGGTGGAAAAGGTTCCGATTGACAGATAGCGGATCCTATCCATATTGGCCTTCACTCCCTGTAATACCTCCCAGGCAAGGTTGGTCTGGGAAAAATCACAGATGGCGTGATGAAATTCATCATCAAGGGTTAAAAATTTGGCCTCAGGATGATCCTTGTTCTTAAGCTTGCGCTGTTGTTCAAGTATTTTCTCAAGCTTTTTGATAATAGCCTTAAACAGCTTTTCGTCCAATGTAAGTGAGGCTCGCACAGCTTCTGTTTCTATGGCGCAACGCATAAAGCAGATCTCAAAGAGCTTGTTTACTGAGATCTTGGTAACGAAAGTACCGTTTTGCGGCTGGATCTCAACTAGACCATCGCGGCTTAGATGATTGATAGCCTCGCGAACAGGGGTTCTAGATACATCAAAATGAGCTGTGAGATCGTTTTCTGAGAGCTGAGTGCCCGGCAATATAGTCTTTTCAACTATCTGATGACGTAAAAACTCGTAAATCTGTGATGAGAGCGTACGGTTGGGACTGAGCTTTAGTTTTGGCAATAGTTTCTTATCCATGTATGAGCTCCATTACTAAGTGTTCCTGGCGGTATCGCTTTTAATTTTTGTTTTCTTTATACGGATATTAACATGCAATTAAGTCGGAAAATTTGATCAAAACTACAACTTAAATACATCTTTACTTGTATTTTACTAACTCTATGATTTTTAAGAAAGGTTATTTCTCTGCGGAAACATAATTAAAAATTTGCGTGTCATGTCACAACTAAAAAACAAGTTAGCTTGTATTTTAGTAAATAGGAAACTTGCTTTTGGGAGACAAAATATGCAATCGTTTTTCCACCAGTTTGGACGCTTCTACAGATTTGTATGCGTCGTGATCCTTGCCATCATGGTGATGATCGTCTTTGTCAATGCCTTTATGCGTTACTTCATGCATTCAGGCTTCGTAGCAACCGAGGAGATTTTACGTTATCTCTTCATTTACCTTACCTTCCTTGGAATGGTCGAGGTCGCCCACGAGCGTGGTCATATTGCAGTCACCATTTTAACGGATGCTCTGCCAAGAAAGCTGCGCACCATTGTTCATATCGTAGGCTATGTGCTCTGCATCTATGCTCTCTACGTTTTAATTGATGGTTCGATTATGTATTTTGAGGAGTCTGGCACCTCAAGAGGACAGGTAACGGGGCTTCCCTTCCAATACATTATTGCCGTTTTGATTTTTGGTGCCGTGGGCGTACTGGTGTTCGTAGCACGTGATCTGGTGCTGGCAGTACGTGCACTTAAAAATGGTCAGGATTTCCCGCCTAAGTATGTCGATGAGGATATGAAGGCAGTATTAGAGGCTAATAAGGCAGAGGAGACTAAATAATGGAATTCTTCGTATTTATCGTACCCTTGTTCTTCTTGTTACTCATGGGTATTCCGGTTGCCATGGTGTTAATGCTCTGTGCACTCGTGCTGCTGTGGTTTATCGACATGTTCGATCCGTTGCTACTTGCTCAGCAGATCCTGCAGGGTACTGATTCCTTCATTTTAACTGCAGTTCCTTTCTTCATGCTCGCAGGTGAGATCATGAAAGAAGGAGGCATCTCCTCACGCCTGATTAACTTTGGTCAGGTGTTAGTAGGTCGCTTCAACGGTGGTATGGGCTATGTAGCAATTCTAGCATCCATGCTCTTTGCCGGCCTCTCAGGTGCTGCTATTGCTGACGTTGCTGCCTTAGGTGCAGTGCTTATCCCTATGATGGTCAAGTGTGGCTATGATAAGCCCCGTTCAACCGGCCTTATCTGTGCCTCAGCCTTAACCGCTCCTATTATTCCGCCGTCAATTCCGCTCATTATTTTAGGTGTAACGGTTAACCTCTCAATTGGTAAGCTCTTCATCATGGGTATTGCCCCCGGCATCTGCCTAGGCCTTATTCTCATGACTGTATGGTATTTCGTGGTAAAGCGCGACGGCTATACCGATAGAGTAGTGTACTCAGCCCGAGACAGCATCAGATTATTCTTCGATGCCATCCCTGCATTGTTACTGCCAATTATCATTATCGTCGGTATCCGCTTTGGTATCTTCACTCCAACTGAAGGTGGTGCCGTAGCTGCTGTGTATGCCTTCATTGTGGCTGTATTCTGGAATCGTGAGCTTAAGATCAAGGATTGCCCGCGCATCTTCTTTAACGCCGTGCGTACCTCAGCTATCGTCATGTTCCTAGTCGGTACTGCCTATACCATCGGTTGGTTAATTACCATGGCTCAGGTTCCTGATCAGATTGTAGATTTGCTCTCAGGTCTTGTTGAATCACCGTTCTTATTACTCGTAGTGCTGAACGTAGTATTCCTAGCCTTAGGTGCTGTGATGGATATTACCCCGATCATTTTGATCTTTGCACCGGTGTTCTATCCCCTAGTTCAGGCTGCAGGTATTGATCCTTACTACTTTGCCTTGGTAATGGTGATCAACCTTTCAATCGGCCTTATCACTCCTCCTATGGGATCAGTGCTCTTTGTCGGATGCTCAGTTGCTAAGATGCCTATTAATAAGCTGGTACGCGGTATTCTGCCCTTCCTCTTTGCAGAGCTTGGATACCTGGCACTGTGCGTAGTATTCCCTCAGATCATCACCGTGCCTGCACAGCTGATGATGGATTAACAAGTTAACAACAACAAAACAAACAACTCTTACAGGAGATTTATGATGAAAAAATTAACCTTAGCCGCCACTGTTCTGGCCTCCGCTGTGATGATGTCCATGGCATCTGCTGCTAACGCTGCCTATACCATCCGTATCGGTACCTGGGCAGGTAATGATCACCCTGTGACCGCATCCATCAATTACTTCAAGGAGAATATCGAGAAGGAATCTAATGGTGAGATCAAGGTCAAGCACTTCCCTAACAATCAGCTAGGTCCTGAGAGTGTGGTCATCGATCAGATCAAGCGTGGTACTTTGCAGATGGCTGTAACCGGCTCTCAAATAAAGAAGGATGAGCCTAATGTAGGTCTATCTGATGCTCCTTACCTCATTCGCTCTTGGGAGCATGCCCGTAAGGTATACGATGAGGAAGGTCAGGCTATTATGTCCGGCAACTACGAGAAGAACACCGGCGTTAAGATCGTAGGTTATCTGGTAAACGGCTTCCGTGAGCTTTCATCAAATCGTCCTGTAACCAATATGGAAGAGCTTAAAGGCTTGAAGATCCGTATTCCTGACAATGAGATCCACGTACATCTCTTCGAGGCTTTGGGTACCAATAACGTCATGATGCCTATGACCGAGGTTTACAACGCCCTAGAAACCCACATGATCGATGGCCAGGAGAACCCATATGCCACCATTTTGGCATCAGGTTATAACGAGGTTCAGAGCGATATCCTTGAGACCCGCCACATCTTTGCAATCGCACCGTTCCTCATGAACGATAAGTTCTACAACAAGCTCCCTGAGGATCTGCAGAAGCTTGTGGATAAGTGGATAAAGAAGACCATTGAGTATAACTGGGATATTTCTGAGAAGAACGATCAGGAATCAAAGGATGCCTTAGCAGCTAAGGGGGTGAAGATCCACGAGATGACCCCTGAGATGCAGAAGGCTATTGATGAGAAGATGGGCAAGTTCTATGAGTGGTTCAATACCCTTATTCCTGATGCTCAGAAGTGGATTGATCACTGCAAGGCTCGTGAGAGCGCCAAATAAATGCTCCTGATGTTTTACTGCCTATAGTGTCCTTAGGCAGTATGAACAAGTGTTGTTGCCCCTCTATAAAAAGAGGGGCTTTTTTTGGTTCTCCATTTTCTAGGAAAACTAATCTCTAAAGTCGCATTTGCGATAGGCCTCAGAGCGAGTCTTAGCCATGCAGTCAGATAGCTTTACCATCATTCTGCCATCAATAAGCTTGACTGAGGAGGTCTTAGGAAAGGCCTGCATATGGTTGGCATCTGCAATTTCTTGTAGTTGCTTTCTATCTAAATCACAATCCTGAATTTTGTAATTTAAGATATTTCTAAAGTATCTGTTGGGAATTCCAGTAATAGAAAAATTGCTAAAAATTCCTGTATGTTCAAATTTATTTAAATCCTTAATGATGGAGCGTCCTGCGAGAATATCTTTGTTAGTAAATAAAGATCCGACAAAGCACACAGGAGTTGTTTTTTGATCAAAGTCGTCAAAGGATTCCATGTGGTAGAGAATACGGGTAACGACGCTTAAGGTAGCCTTATCATCAAGATATTTTTTTATATAAACTGAGTTTGAAAAGATGATGGAATTGGCAACCAAAACTAAGAGCAATACTGAGACTAAATTGTATTTAGAAAAAATTGCTCGAAGAACATTTCTGCATTTAGATGCGCTTTCAGTTGTGGCATTTAGGTTAAATTGCCTTTGTAAAAGCACGAGTGGCAAGGTTAAAAGCAGTGTAAATGAAAATTTCATCAGCCCATGCATGACACCTTTGCTGATGATAAAGACGAAATCTGTAGCAAGTGGTACTGCAATCAAAAGAAATATCAAGGCAATGGCAAATCTTGCCTTGCGCTCTTTGGTTTGTGCATATACTAAGCAGATATTAATTAATAAAACTGCATAAATAATAAAGGCTGAAAGCTCAAAGCTGTAGCTTGGGTAGCGCAAATAGGTGCTGTAGACAAAGGTTATTGCCGAAACTATAAGATTTAAGATCTGACTTGCGGAGCTGTAATTTCCCACATCAGCAATTGAGTTGTAGCTTTTGGATAAAACGGTGCCACTTAGACTTAGATAGCAGGTAACCGCAATTTTATAAAGAACAAGGCTGATTAAAGCAACGGTTGCATATTTAAATAATATTTTGGCTAGTTCTTTAAAGCTTCTGTTATCCATAAGATTAACTAGTAGCACAAAAGCGCAAAGACAGCAAAATACCTGCAGATGGATCTGGTAGATTGAAATTGCAAAGCTTAGGCAAATTGATGCTGGGAGAAATACAGCCTTAAAGCTGTATCTTTGAATTAAAAATACTGACAGCATCACCGAGCATTCAGCTAGGGCAATTAAATCTGCGATGTATACAAAGGTTGCGGTGATATAGGTGTGGGTAAAGGCTGTAACAACTAAGGCACTTGCAAGAAACTGCAATAATCTGTCAGTAAGTTTAAAAACCTTAAAAAATAAAATTAAGAAAAGTGAATTCCAGAATATTGCCAGAGCACCAATTAAAACAGGAGAGATGGCTGTTCCTCTGAAGAAATAAACTAGTGCCTGACCGATCCTTCCTAGGTTTTCGGTGTCATTAGCATGATAGAAGACTAAGGAGTCATGAGAGTAGTTGCCGTTAAATAGAAAGAATCCATGAGCAACCAAAGTTAGAAAAAATACATAATAAAAAACATTTTTATTATGCTTTAAAAATGCCACGATATTTTGCATATGATTAGATCTTTGCTGTATTTTTGTAGATGAGTTTAAAATTTAAAGGCAATTTCGTTTTCGTGTACATTACAC
>CAVJLP010000035.1:5069-20861 GCA_963650525.1 Firmicutes bacterium CAG:534 | reverse complement strand
TCAAGGATTTCTAAAGAAAAAATATTTAAAAGGTCAGATTCATGCGTTTGCCCTGGAGAAAATAACCATCAGCAGGCTATCTTTATGCTCATCCTTTAAGTCAAGATCAGATACTAATTCCCTCCAATCTGTACGCATCGGCAGTAACACCTCCTCAAGCCAGATCCTAGAAATATCTTTGTATTTGGCAGCAAGGGAGACTACCATTACATAAAAGCGCTTAGATGTTTCATCCTCAAACATCTCCTGAAGACGTGATAAAAGCTTTACCATGCGTATCTTGAAGGGATCACTTTTCTCGTAGAGTATGCTTAAAAAGAGGCTTTTATTTATGACAAATCTTTTTTGAATGCAGGCTCTTAACAGCTGTTGCTTATCCTTAAAGTAAAGATAGATGGTAGAACGCGCCATATTTCCAGCCTTGGCTATATCCTGAAAATTGGTGTTCTCGTAGCCTGCATTTAAGAAAAGTGCTGTCGCACAATCTATGATCTCATCTGCGCGGGTATCTTTACGTCTTACTCTTTGATTTTTTTCCATGTTAGCTAAACTTAATGACAAATGTGTCAGTAAGTTTAAGGCAAAAGTGGGGCTGATGCATCAGATAATGACAATTTTGTCATTAATTAGAAAATGATGGTGCAATTTGAATAAAAAAGGCACAAAAAAATCTCTTCTATAACTTCTATAGAAGAGATTTGGGATGTACAGCATGAAATTATTTATTCAAGGCATCCTTAAAGGAAGCACCGGCCTTGAATGCAGGAGCCTTGGAGGCAGCGATCTGAACAGTTTCCTTGGTACGAGGGTTGATACCAGTACGAGCAGCACGCTCACGCACGAGGAAAGTACCAAAGCCAATTAAAGAAACAGAATCACCGGCAACTAAAGCTTCCTTTACGGTCTCAATAAAAGCGTTTACTGCTGCCTGTGCCTGCTTAGTACTAAGCTCTGACTTGGAAGCAATGCTCTCTACTAATTGTCCTTTATTCACGATTTTCTCCTGATTTGTATACCCAAGTCCCTTATGTTTGCGCTCTTTATGAAAAGCTAGGACTTAGCTCATTATGCACATAAAAGAGCCTAGCGCTTGCACAAGGACGTAAAAAAAGGCTTTTTAAGTTAAAAATGATATTCAGATCTCATTTTAGACTAGACAAGTGTTCAGAAAAATTATGCTTAACGTTATGACTTCAGCAGAAATATGCATCCAGTTACAATCTCATTATGTATATTTGTCCAATCCTTAGGAAAAATTAAGAATTTCATCCAGAAAAAAGGAGCCGTAAGGCCCCTTTAAAAAAGAGAGAAACTATCCATTTAACTTAGTATGTGCATCAATATACTTAAGCACCACCGGTAGCAGCTCATCCTCTATTCTTTCCATCTGACGACGGACTTCGACTGCCTTGTCACTTTCACCAACAGTCTCAAGATTATCGATAAAATCATGTAATGACGGCAGAGAATTTTCGATATTCATGCTCATCGGACGGATGATCTTCATCAAAGCTTCAGGATCCTGAACCTTTTCATTCTTTGAAATAAGATCACGCATATGCTCAAGGGCTACGACTACAGCGCCGGTAGCCTTCATAGTCTGCGCAATCTCATCATCGATAGGAGCGCTCTCCTGAGCCTCCCCTACATTGATTTCATTTACATCCTGAGCATTGATATCATCAATATCCAGGTACTCATCATCTCTTACTTCAGTCACTTAAGCCTCCGTCTGCTCTTTTTTGGAGCTCTTGGACTTAGATGCTACCTTAGTAGACTTACCCTTTAAAGCCTTCCATGAGGTGGTAGGAATAAATTTATCAGGATCGTTTTCAAGTGCGACCTTCAAAACCTCCTCTATTCTCTTGCAAGGAATGATCTCAAGACCGTTTTTCACCTTTTCAGGGACTTCAAACAGATCCTTAGTATTCTCAAAAGGAATAAGCGCCGTCTTAATACCTCCGCGCAGAGCTGCAAGAAGCTTCTCCTTAAGACCGCCAATTGGCAATACGTCACCTCTTAAGGTGATTTCGCCAGTCATTGCAACATCAGCACGTACCGGATTACCAGTTAAGGCCGAGACAATGCCGGTTACCATGCCCACACCTGCAGAGGGACCTTCCTTGGGAGTTGCGCCCTCAGGTACATGCACATGGATATCGCTCTTTTCATAAAATGACGGATCAAGATGCAAAGAACTAGCCTTTGAGCGTACCAGAGTAATAGCTGCACTGATAGACTCCTTCATAACCTCACCTAGCTTTCCGGTGAGAATATGCTTGCCCTTTCCTTCGTTGGCCATAACCTCAAGCTGCAGGATATCGCCACCAAGTGAGGTCCATGCAAGTCCGTTTACGAGACCTACCTTGTTGTCCTTTAGCTTGGAGGTAAAATCATAACGGCGTGGTCCAAGTAGCTTCTCAAGATCGCCTGCCTTGATCTTACGTTTTTTAGGCTTTTTATCAGAGAGTAAATTCTCCTTGATAACCTTACGGCAGATCTCATTTAAAAGACGCTCTAATGAACGAACGCCGGCTTCATGGGTGTAATAACGGATAAGCTCCAGTATGGCATCATCGCACAGCTCAAATTCATCTTCAGTAACTGAGCAGTTACGCATTTCCTTTGGCAACAGATGCTCTTTGGCGATATTAAATTTCTCATCTTCAGTATATGAGGAGAGATCAATTATCTCCATACGATCAAGCAGAGGGCCTGAGATGTTATAGGAGTTAGCGGTGGTCACAAACATGACATTTGAGAGATCGTACTCAAGCTCCAGATAATTATCCTCAAAGGAGCTGTTCTGCTCAGGATCCAAAACCTCAAGCAGGGCTGAATCAGGATCGCCATGGATGGTATTTGCCGAGGTCTTATCAATTTCATCTAACAAGAACAGCGGATTATTGACACCGCATTTGATCATGTTATTGATGATGCGTCCTGGCAGTGCACCGATATAGGTACGACGATGGCCTCTTATTTCGGCCTCATCATGCACACCACCTAGAGATAATCTTACGAACTTGCGTCCTGTAGCCTTAGCAAGTGACTGTCCCAAAGAGGTCTTACCAATGCCCGGAGGTCCCATCAGGCAGATGATAGGACCGTGAAGCTTTTCAGTACGGGTCTGCACGGCAAGGTATTCTAAAATGCGATCCTTTACCTTTGCCAGACCATAGTGATCCTCATCTAGGATCTCCTTGGCCTTCTTAAGATCCTTTGAGATCTCAGTTTTTGTCTCCCAAGGGATCTGGAATATGGTTTCAATATAATTACGTACAATATTGCTTTCAGCATTATTGGCGGTCATGGCCTCATATTTCTTGATCTCGCGTTCAAGACGGTCGTGCACATAAGCAGGAGCCTTAAGAGCGGCGTTGCGTCGGTGCATAGCTGCGACCTCAGTTTCAAAGCTGTCGTCAACACCTAGCTCCTTTTTAATGATACGCAACTGCTCATTTAGAAGATATTCCTTCTGATTGCGCTCCATGGCCTGACGGGCCTGATCAATAAGGCGGTTTTCAATCTCATTTTTGTAGGAGATCTGATTTACTGCAGATAACAAGATCTGGGCACGCTCTTTTGGATCAAGGCATGCAAGCAACATATTCTTAGTATCGCTATCAAGACCTGTGCTTTGAGTCATAAGATCGGTTAAAAGACCTAACTCCTGACACTTCATCATGCTATCTAGAAGAGAATCAGGTACCTTGGAAAATGCACTATTGGCAAGATCGGTACCATTATCGATAGCATACTGCACGCAGGTATGTAGCATTTGCACAAGCTCTTTGGCAATAATGTCATCGACCTCAAGCTCCTGCAACATTTCGCAGGAGGCTATTCTGAGATTGGGTTTGTCCTCAGAACTCTTGATATCCAGAAGACGTATACGAGAAATACCTCTGATGAGACCTATAGAATGTTTATTGCGTGAATCACGGGGAATCAAATCGATGACTTCTGCAATGATACCTATGTTATGAATATCATTTAACTCAGGAGCTATTTGGTTATCATTTTTCTGAGTAAAGAGTGCTACCTGATGTCCATTAGCCAAAGCCTCACGCATTGCTTCAATGGAGCTTTCACGTGCAAGCGGGATCTTAGCTTTAATGCTTGGAGTGATAGCTAATCCACGCAATGTTACCAAGGGTAGTTCAATGACTCGGCTAGAACTATTTTTTCTCTGGGTCATATTGTCTCGTCTAAAAAACTTTTTTCAAAATACATGGAGCCTGCGCTAATTTTTTTCAAGATCATTATGCAGGATCGCTGAAAAAAAATCCCGGGACTTAGCCCGGGTTATTAGAAATTAATTTCTAGGAGGCAGGAGCCTGTTCTTTTCTTAAAATAAGTGGCTCTTTACCTTCCCGGACGGTTGTTTCATCAACGACAATCTTTGCCACATCAGACACCGAAGGAATATCGTACATGGTATTTAGCAATAAGCCCTCAACGATGGATCTAAGACCGCGGGCACCGGTGTGACGTTTAACTGCAGCATCAGCCACAGCCTCTAAGGCCTCCTTGGTGAACTCAAGCTCTACTCCCTCAAAGCTCATCATAGCCTCGAATTGACGGATAATGGCATTACGGGGTTCACGTAAAACACGGATCAGATCATCACGAGAAAGCTCTTTTAAGGCGGTAATAACTGGCATACGTCCAACAAACTCAGGAATAATACCAAATTTCACCAGATCCTCAGGCTCAGCCTTATTATATTTTTCAGACAGAGTCAGCTGTGAGTCTTTGCCGATGATCTCGGCACCAAAGCCAATTGAGCCGTGCTTAGCAACTCTCTTTTCAACTATCTTATCTAATCCGTCAAAAGCGCCACCGCAGATAAACAGGATCTGCGAGGTATCCACCTCGATCATCTTCTGCTGCGGATGCTTACGGCCACCATTAGGAGGAACTGAAGCTACGGTACCTTCTACAAGCTTTAACAAAGCCTGCTGTACACCCTCACCTGATACGTCACGGGTAATAGACGGATTTTCGCTCTTACGTGCAATCTTATCGATCTCATCGATATAGATAATGCCCTTTTGTGCTTTTTTAACGTCAAAATCGCAGTTTTGCAACAAGCGAACAATTACATTCTCAACGTCTTCACCAACATAACCTGCTTCAGTTAAGGTGGTGGCATCAGACATGGCAAAAGGAACATTTAGGAATTTGGCCAAAGTCTGCACAAGCAAGGTCTTACCAGATCCTGTAGGTCCAATCATCAGAATATTGGATTTACCAAGCTCGACATCGGTATCAACACCGCTATGACGCAGTCTTTGATAATGATTATAAACGGCTACGGAGAGTACCTTCTTGGCATCCTCCTGACCTATGACATATTCATCAAGGTGAGCTGCGATTTCATGAGGAGTCGGTATATTCTCAAGATCTAGACCTGAGGATTGCTCTTCAGGCTGCTCCTTGCTTGCATCGTGATCCTCAAGCATATGATGGCATTTTTCAATACAATCTGAGCAGATTGCATAGCCATCGCGAGAACGTAGCAACTTACGGGTTGCAGTCCCGCCCTTGCCACAGAACAGACATTTCGACTTATTTTCGTTGTCAGCCATTTTGTGTTCTCTACCTTATTGTGCCTTTAACTCATCACGGTTTTCGATCACCTTATCGATGATGCCATATTCCAAAGCCTCTGTAGCTGTGAGGAAATTGTCACGATCGGTATCGCGCTCAATCTCCGATAAATCACGGCCAGTGTGCTTTGCAAGAATTGTGTTCAAGGTCTTTTTGACACGCTGAATTTCATTTGCATGGATCAAAATATCAGATGCCTGACCTTTGAAACCTCCCAGTGGCTGATGGATCATGATGCTTGAATGAGGAAGTGCAAAGCGTTTGCCTTTGGCACCTCCTGTTAACAAGAACGAACCCATCGAGCATGCCTGACCCATGCATAGGGTGCATACATCAGGTCTTATATATTGCATGGTATCGTAGATTGCTAAACCTGCGGTAACTGCGCCACCTGGGGAATTAATGTATAAATAGATATCCTTATCAGGATCCTCTGATTCTAAGAACAGGAGCTGAGCTACAACCAAATCAGCCATCTGATCGTTGACTTCTCCGGTTAAAAACACTACGCGATCTTTCAATAATCTTGAAAAAATGTCATAAGAACGCTCTCCGCGGCCAGTTTGTTCAACCACCATAGGTACTAGCGATGACATGCGTAAATCCTGCATGGATTAGCTCCTTATCTTAAAATTAGAACTGCTGTGCAGCTCTGTAGTTGATGACCTCTTTAAAGGTCAAAACCTGCTCACCATCAACAGCTTTAGCCATAATGGTATTCATAACATCACGCTCGAGGGCAAGCTCCTTGATGCTATCATACTGAGCCTTATTCTTCTTAAGCTCGGCCTTGAACTCTTCAGGTTCCTCATAGGCACCGGCGATCAGGTTCAATTCAGCATCAATTGACTCTTCAGATGGAACCTTGATGTCATTCTTTTCAGCAATAGTACGTAAAATTACGCCCAGACGTGCACCCTTTAAGGCCTCATCCTTATACAGATCATCTTTCTTGAACTGCTCAGGAAGCTCTTTCATGCCGTACATCATCTTCATGCGATTTAGAGTACTTTGACGCAAACGCTCAATCTCAATGTCAACGAAAGGAGTAGGAACGTCAAACTCACCATATTGAGCAATTAAGGCTGCAAAGAGGTTGTCACGGGTCATAGAACGTAAACCACGAGCTAATTCACGCTCCATATTCTTCTTAAGATCGGCCTTGAAGGTCTCAACAGAACCATCTTCAACACCATAAATCTTAACAAAGTCTTCATTAAGCTCAGGCAATACTACTTTCTGAACTGCATTGACGGTGATATCAAACTCAGCATCCTTGCCCTTGAGGTTTTCAGCGTGATACTCCTCAGGGAATTTAACCTGAATGGTGAACTTGTCGCCAGCCTTGTGGCCCATGATCTGCTCAGTAAAGCCAGGGATCATCTGAGCCTTGTCGACGTTTAAGTCAAAGTTCTCAGCCTTGCCACCGTCAAACTCAACACCATCACAACGACCTAAGAAATCGATCTTAGCAACAGTGTTCTTGCCAACTTCTAAACCGTCTTCAGTCTGATACTTAACCTGCTGTTCACGGAGGGTGTCGATCATCTTGTCAACATCAGCATCGGTAATCTCAGACTTCAGGGTCTTGAGCTTCAACTCCTCAAAAGGCTTCAACTCAATTTCGCACATTACCTCAACAGCTGCAGTGTAGACGAAGTCCTCGTCCTTCTTGAATGCTGCCCCCTTAATGTCAACATTAGGACGACCAACGATGTGTAGCTTGCTCTCTTCAATGGCTTTGTCAATGGTCTGCTGAATTAGGTTGTTATAGCAATCCATGAAAATATCGCCACCAAAGTTCTGCTCTAGGATCTTTGTAGGAATGTGGCCTTTACGGAAGCCATCTAGTCTTGCACGACTAGCTACTTTCTTAAAGCTCTTAGCGTATGCTTTGGATACTTCTTCAGCCGGTACAGTTACGGTTAGTACGCGGTTAAGGCCTTCTTTAGTCTCAGTTGAAACCTGCATCTTTTACCTCGATAGGTTGCAGAATTGATAAAAAATATTTTATAGCGCATACATTTATACGCCATCTAGTTCATAACAAACTTTGCAATTATAATAAACGATGGTACTTACTATCAAGTGACGCGTAAATTTGGATTGAATATTCAAGGAATTTTTTAAATGGATCACGAACTTGGAATTATCGAAGGTTTTTACGGCAGACCTTACAACCAGGATGTTCGTGATTATTTAATCAAAAGAGCAGGCCTTGGATACAGCTATTACGTCTATGCTCCCAAAAACGATCCCTCACTTAGACGCAGGTGGAAGGAGCCTTTTTCCTCTGCTAAAGAAAAGCTCTTGCTTCATATAAATGACAGCTGCCAAATAGCAGGACTTAAATTTGGCGTGGGGCTTTCACCTCTTAATATTTCAAATGAGAAAAATTTAGGGCTTAAGGCTTTAAAAGATAAAGTAAATAATATCTGTAGCATTTTAAGGCCTGAGCTTATCTGTCTTTTGTTTGATGACATTATTGCAGATTGTAGCGATCTAGGAAAAAGACAAAATGAAGCCATATTTACCATGCTGCAATGCCTTCCAACAAATACTAAGCTTATTGTCTGCCCATCCTTTTACAGCTTTGATCCTGTTCTTGAAAAGATTTTCGGTGCAATGCCTGAAAAATATTTCACAGAGCTTGGCGAAAATTTAGAGAATAATGCCAAAGTGACTTTCTTTTGGACAGGCAACAGGGTTTTATCCAGCTCTATTAGCTTTGAGGATATGCAAAGGGCTTATGATGTAACCGGACTTAGATTATCCATCTGGGATAACTATCCGGTAAACGATGGTAAAAAGATCTGCAAAAGGATCAATATTTCACCATTTAGCGGACGCAGGAGTCTCTCAGAATACGCATCTTTATATCAAAGAACTAGCCATACATACTTTATGCATTTTGTAAATCCGATGTGTGAGGGAGCCTTATCAACGCTTGCGCTATCATCATTGCCTCTAATTTATCAAAACGCCTGTGATGATGAGATAAGGACCGCTTTTAACCGAGAGCTTGAACTGTTATTTGGAGAACATAAAAACAGTATTCTGCCCTATCTTTATGATCTTGAAAAAAATGATGTTGACCTATTGGATGATAGCAATAAGCATAAGCTCTTAGAGCTTTTATCTAAAGCAAAAGGCTCAGGCGTTAAGGAGCTTGAGGATTTTATCTTGGGTAAATACGCCTTTGATCCTCAGTGTCTTACCTCCTAGGCTGAGCCTGATTATCTAAAAGTTAAAGCGGAAGCTTTGACAAAGAGATTTTCTGCACTCCCTTCTCATCAAAATTGTCCACATCAAGATATTGCTCAAATCTCTTTTTGCGCTCAGGCCATTCACAGTCAAGCATGGAATGCCATGCCGTATCGCGGTTGCGCCCCTTATACACTATTGCCTGTCTGAAGGTGCCCTCATAGATAAATCCAAGACGTAATGCAGCTTGGTGGGAGCGTTTGTTTAGAGCGTCGCATTTCCATTCATAGCGGCGGTATTCAAGCTCTTCAAATACATATTTTGCTACAAGATACTGAGCCTCGGTTGCAAGTACTGTACGCATCAGTTGCTTTGAATAAATAACACATCCCATTTCAATGGAGCGCATGCTTTCATTTATGTGCATCAGTGAAAATATGCCCAAAGCATCACCTGACTGTTTGTCTATTACAGTGAAAAAATAGGCATCAGGATCATTTGCTCTCTGATGCAGAAAACTGTGAAACTCAGCCTTATTTTTAGGCATCTCATAGGGAAGATAAGTCCAGTCGCTCTCAGCCCCCTCCAAAATAAGATGCTGATAAAGACTGCTCTCGTGCTTATCAGCAAGATGCTCGACAATACAGTAACGTCCCACAAAAGACAAAGCCGTAGGACGCAAGCCTCGTGAAAAATTGGCAACAGCAAAGCCTATTTCCTGATCATACTTATTTAAGGTGTTGCGATTCATTAAGGTAATCTTCCTTAAGTTTAATTTGCTCATCAGAGAGCTGTTAATTGAAGATCAAATTGCTACTTTCATCTGCTGCAGCCCAGGCATTAATGCGTCTAAAATCAATTGCATATTTGTCAAAATTTGACGGTAAGGCTGGTGCATCGGACACAATAGCATCAACAATCTTTGGCTCAAAATACTTAGCTCCAAGAGTAGGATTATAGAGCTCAAGCAACTGTGCAAAGGCATTTGAATAAAGCTTCTGCTTATTTATCCTGACGCCATCTGGAATACGTAAATTGGTAATGTAATTTAATTTAAGCCAATTTTTTCTATCCTGCGAGATGTGCGTATCAAGACGCATGGGCAGATAAAAGGATTTAAGCTCGATTGGTGAAAGCTTAGAGTAGGCTTCATAGGCAAAGGGATCACCATCGTCAAAGCATACATCACCATAAAGCTGAGCTCCACACAGTAAAGCCATCTGCTCTAGAGCCTTTTCATTGTTTTTATCTCCGTTATAGGATAAAAATTCATAGATACCATTGGCACTTTTTATACCGCGACGTCTTAATTCGTACAATATAGCCCGGGCTCTATGTTTGTCAGCCTTGGCAGAGCCTAATCCTGAATACAGCATAATGCTGTAGAATACACTGCCGGTGATATCATTACGGCGAAGCGCATTTTCAAAATAATTCCAAGCTGCAAAGCGTGAGGTTTCATCAAGGGAGGATTGTAGCGTCAGAATTCCCATAGCAGTTAAGGCCGGTCCATAGCCAAGATCTGACGCATCCCCCATAAGCTTAATGCCCTCACGGGTAGATTCAGCAGAATCACGTCTTAGATTTATTATTGCCAGATCGTACATGGCCTCAGGTACCTCTCGACGGGCAGCCTCTCTTAGCAAATCCAATGCTTCGTCAAGATTACGTACCGCTCCATAGCCATACCATTTCATCATGGCAATGCGTACCAAGGCTCTAGGATCTCCTGTCTTACGGGCATCAGTCCAAGACATAAGCGCAGCCTTTGGAGAAATTCCCAGTCCCTCACCTAAAAATTCAGCATCACCCTTAAGTAAAATAGCCTCAGCGAGGCCTGCTTTGACCCCCTTATTAATCATAAAGAGATAGTCCTGACGTGACTGACACAGGGATATTGCACGTGAGAGGATCTGTCTTAGATGAGGTTCATATAAATTCTCTGGATCCTTTGCTAAGGCCTTTTGAAAATAAAACCATGCAGCTTCTGCACCTATGGCCTTGCCTTTGCCAATTAGAGATAAATAGCCCATAAGCTCAAAAGACTGCGAGTTTTCTTCATCGGCAATAGAAATACGGGCATATTCAAGGGCTTTGTCAAAATTTCCCTTGCGAGCCTCAATCCAGGCAAGATAGTCTGCCGCCACCACATCCTTGCTATCTTCATCTAAGGCACAGCTAAAACGATTAGTGGCTGAATCCAGCTCATTTTCCTCAAGAGCATGCAGACCATCTAGGATGATCTCCTCATTGTTTCCCTGAAAAAGCGCACTTATGGCGTTGTAGAAGAAAAAGAAGCCTGCTCCTAGACAACAGGCGACAACGATCCCCATCGCCATAACCAGACGATGTCTTTTCCTGCTTTTCTTCTGAAGCTCGTGATCCTCAAGCGGAGGCTCAGCATCGATGAAGTTATCAAGATCCTTCTTACTTAGAAGCTCCTGTGCAGCCTGCTCAACCTTTTCTAACTCCTCGTCCATGCTTGCATCAAGATCCTGATCCTTTTTTTTAGCCTCAGAATTTGAATTTAGCTGTTCTTGGTATTCGTTAAAATCACCGGCTACTATCTCTAAGGAATCATTTTCGTGATTCTTAGACTGTTGTTCCTGAGAATTGGAGCTGTCCTTGGCTTTTCCCTGTTCATCACTCATTGGTATTTGCTCCTACATCAGGCAGATCAAGATCATCTAATCTTGATTCAGAGTGCTCATCACGTACAAGCTCGATAATACCGTTACGCGATTCTGGTGAAGTATCAGGTTCAAGATCATCTGTCACATTTTGTGCCGTCATGGCGTTAAAGAGCACCACGTTTATAGCTTTTTCATCAAAGCCTGCATCCTTAAAATATTTTTTTAGGATCTCAGATCGATCTTTGGCCATAGCTATGCACTCATCCTTATCTTTCATATCATAGGAAAAAGCCCTGATGGTGACAGATGAGATGGATTTATCCTCTTTTACATAGCTAAGCAAATTATTAAGTGCCTCAAGGGAGTGTCCGGTGAGCTCATTTTTCTGGAATTTGAATACTACAGGCTGTAGCTGCACATCATTAAAGCTTACCTTCAGCAACTGCTGCTGGCAGTTTAGAAAATTGGAATAATGTGCTTTAAATCCAAGGGGTGATAAGGATGGAACAATATTTTGATCAGATGCTACTACGGTTGAGGTATAGGGCATATAGATCTGCTTGCCCTGCGCTAAGGCATTCATTACCTTCCAGGCAAGCGTAGGACCAACATAGGGATCATAGCTTTCATAAAGCTTTATTTTTCCAAGTAGTTTTTCCTTGCCGCCAGCCTGCCATTCTGGACGAGCCGACACAAAGCGCATGATGGAGTTTTGCGTGATCCCAAGCTTTGGATGTACGCTCATTGAAGTCTTTATATGATCCCCTGATAACGATTGAAACTCGACATATCCATAATCAGGGATCTCGGCTTTGAGCAAACAGCGGATCCTGCTTTCCTCATCAGACCACAAATTTTTAGCACTGGCATCGATTTTGGCTTCAAAGCGGATCTGAGATAAGGCATCAGTGCTTATAGACAGCACTAATCCCAGCATGGCAACTTTAATTAAGCGTCCTGCTTTTGCCTCAATCATAACAACCTCGCCAAATCATTTACTGCACTAAAAAATAAAGCAACTTCTATGCCGTATTCTTTTTATAAAGATGATGAGTTTATAAGTTTATTTACCACCTCAACATCGGCAGGCAACCACTCTAAGGAGGTAAGTTCATTCTGCTTTAGCCATTTAAGTCCTTCATGAACGTTAAGCTTAATGTGACCTTCTTTTATTGTGCACCAAAAGCAGGTCATGGATAGATGAAAGCTTGGATAGTCATACTCTACAGTATGAAAGATACGTGTAGGATGAACGGTTATATTCAATTCCTCTTGTAGCTCTCGCACCAAGGCATCCTCAAGACTCTCGCCTAGTTCAACCTTGCCACCTGGGAACTCCCAGCCATCCTTAAACTCTCCTGCAGCACGCTGTGTTACGAGAATTTTGCCATCGCGATGAATAATAGCAGCTACAACCTTTACTCTTTTTAAATCGTTCATTAATTTTCTCCAGTTAGAAATTTGTATATAACAGGATTAACCGCATGTTCTAGATGATAGGTGATCTTAAAGGCCTCAACCTTATCCTTTCCGCTATGAACCGTTGCACTCTCAGGAGTACCTTGAGCATTCATTCTGCCTAGGTAGTAAAAGTACTTTTTTTCCTCTTTGTCCTTCTGACTGCGCTGCACGAAAAGATAAATCTGATTATCCCTGTCAGCAGTGGTTCTCTTATAAATATGATCTGCATCAGCTGAATTGATGCTCTGATAACGTTTTGACAAGGCAATCAGCGTACTTTCGTTTATGAAGTGATCCTCGTACTGAATAGCCTCGTCAGATTTGCTGTAGGTAATGAAAACAGGTAGAGTTTTTGTATTTTCATCATAGCGATAGCCGAACATCACACTCTGATAATTGCTATCTAAATTTAAGAGCCTGCACACATCGGTACGGGTATATTTCTGATTGAGGCTTAAATCAGTATCCTTTTCCTTATTTGCAAGATATTGAGTTTTAAAGCGCTCCTTAACAAAGGCAATAAGCTCTTCTAAATGATATTTAAATTCCGGATGCTGCGTTAAAGCATTCTTTAGATATGCTGTAAATGAGAAATGTCTGGAGGCATCATCAAATTCAAATAACACACAGTCGGCATGTGCCTCCCGAATATCTTTATTAGCAAAAAAATTACCTGTCAAAATTTTGAAGGCACTGGTAAAAGCCCGCAGCGGAAGATCAAGTTTATATTCTCTCTCCAATACCTCTTTTACATACGCCTTAAGATCAGATACCCCCTTTAAGGCACCTTCTAAAAGCAACACCTCGGTAAGTCTCTGCCCCCTTCCAAACCATTCACAGCAGTAATTTAAAATATGCTCTAAGGTCTCAGGAAGTTCGACCTTGTAATCCTTTTCATACTTTTTTAAAAAGCCATAGTATGAGCCGATCCTTTTATTTTCAAAGAACTTCACCGGATCTATTTCATTATGTATAACAAAGTCTTGAAGTCTGGGGATACATCCCAAACGATACTTTAAATTCTGATAAGACAGCTTTATTAACTGAATATCGCTGGTTCTGGCGTTTTCAATTGAGGCAAAAATTTTCTTTTGGGCGATCTCATCAAAATGAATGCTTGAAGCGCCTGGTATATAAAATGCGCCAGCAGAGGTAAAGCGACGCATATTATCCTTGTTATAGGAATTATCTCCAGATAGCGCCACTGAGATTAGATAATTATTGTCATAGTTACCGATAAAATCTAAAACCACAACAAAGTCTTTACCTTCAGCCTTTCTAAGACCACGTCCTAATTGTTGCAAAAATATGATAGGACTTTCTGTTGGTCTTAGCATGATAATCTGATTGACCTCAGGAATATCAATACCTTCATTAAAGACATCAACTGAAAAGATGTAATCTAGAGGATCATCATTGGGATCATCAGTTTGCAGACGTCTAATGGCATCCTCTCTTACTGAAAATGGATCAGATCCTGATAAAACCTTGGTTCTAAAACCTCTTTCATTAAACTTTTGCGACAGTAGCTCACATTCTGATAGGCCTGTATAGCTCCCCTGCTTCTGCCTTTGCTGGCAGAAAACGAGCCCCTTTACTCTATTTCCTGAATAGCCGTAAAACTGTGCCTTTTCAATGATGTAATCAATGCGTTCATTGGAGGCTAAGGCATTGATGCCTTTTAAGGCCTGAGGAGTAAGCTTTTGCATCTTGGAGCCTATTGGCTCCTTTATCTCTACATCATCATCCTTATAGATAATATCGGTGATGCCAAAGTAATGGAAAGGACAGAGCAGATCCTGCTCCATGGCAGTCTGTAGCCTTATCTCATAGGCAATGTTGTAGTTAAATAATTCAAAGATATTAAAGCCATCCGTTCTCTCAGGAGTTGCGGTCATGCCAAGGCAAAAGCGTGGCGTGAAGTAATTTAGGATCTTCTGATAAGAATCAGCACCGGCATGATGGACCTCATCGATGATGATGAACTCAAACTGATCCCTGCCAAAGCGCTTAAGCGTCTCATCCTTACAGATTGACTGTACGGTACAGAAAAGACAGCTTGCGTTAAAGTCCTTGTTATTGCCGGCAAGTAATCCATATTGATAGGTATTATTTCCTAATACCGCCTCAAAGCTTTGCTTTGACTTGCGCGCTATCTGCTCACGATGGACAATAAATAAAATGGATTTAAGCTTTAGCTCTCTTGCGGCAAAGGCTGCAGCATAGGTTTTACCTGTTCCGGTTGCTGAGATTAAAAGACCTCTTTTCTGTCCACATTTAAAAAGCTTTAAACAGGAGTTTACAAAGGTCTGCTGCATCTCATTTGGGGTGAGGGCCAAAGCCTTTGCCCCTGACATAATCTGACTTTGTTGGGCAATGAGTTTTTTTAACTGCTTTGCCCTTTGATAATCCTGCTCGTACTGCTTAATTACTGTCGATAAAGATAAAGCCTTATCCCAATACTCGTTAAACTCTGCCTGAACATTTTTTGCAAAGCTACCCTGCTTTTTAGAAACCAGCTTTACATTCCATTCTCTGTTTGAAGTGAGTGCTGCGGTAGTGAGATTTGAACTTCCGATAATGATATGGCAGAGATCGTCATCATCTTTTGAAAATATATAGCCCTTAGTATGAAATCCCTCTTTAGCACAGCGATACATCCTCACTTCAAGATTAGGCAAACTGTCTAAAAATTTTAAAGCAACAGGCTCAGAGAAAGTCAGATAATCAGTAGTTAGCAAACGTCCCCTGATATGACGCTCGCGCAGGGTTTCAAAGGTATCTTTTAATGCCTCAATACCTGCTAAAGTCACAAAGGCTACACTGATATCAAAGCTGTCACAGTGTCTAAGCTCATTTTCGATATCAGTTATGACCT
>CAVJLP010000035.1:0-5059 GCA_963650525.1 Firmicutes bacterium CAG:534 | reverse complement strand
CCTTGAGATTTTTTTCCTTATCATTAGTTAAAAGATGGATCTGATATTCCCTTGCAGAATCTTCAAAATGATCGTTAAAAAGGGACGTTTTAATGCCCTTTTTAAGCATCGTATCAAAGTTATTTTCCGCACTAAGAGTCATTATGG
Organism: Firmicutes bacterium CAG:534; assembly: GCA_963650525.1. Lineage (GTDB taxonomy): Bacteria > Pseudomonadota > Gammaproteobacteria > Enterobacterales > Succinivibrionaceae > Succinivibrio. Next base: position 4,912 of record CAVJLP010000035.1, on the reverse strand, counting down.
GGCCTATAAGTTTACATTGATCACAAAAATTTTATCGAGTTATAGAGCGAATTGAATCTTGCAGTTCTTCACTAAAATCATTTAGATCATCAAGGGTAATGGCACCTTCGTGAAATAATCTAAGAATATTTTCAAGCATAAGGGATGGTCTGAACTCACAGACAACTCCGCACTTTTTCTTATCCTCATTTATTTGCTTTTCTAGCTCCCAGAATTTATCTACAGTCTCTTCGTTGCTGTTTATTATCTGGCTGTACTTTTCAAGTAAATGCTGCATGTAATTATTCTGCCAATCAGCAATTTTTTCCCTAAAAAGATTCCAGTCGCTTTTATTGCCTGAACTCATAAGTAAGCCTATAAATTTTCAAAAAGATTTTCTGTGAGTATAGACTTATAGAAAGAAATTTTCACAAAATATGAGTTTTCCTTTGATCTTTATCAAAAAAGTCTGTTGCTAAAAAGCTCAGATTAAAATGTAGCTAAGGTAATTTTCTTTTATGATCAAATCGGCATTTTGCTAAAATTTGCGCATATTTTTGGAGATCTCAGCATGAAATTTACCGGCGCATTAACCTTTGATGAACAAAAAGGCTTTACTCATAAAGATATATTCGTTGAAAAAGGTGTATTTACCTCAGACACTTTCGATACTTGCATCTATGATGTGGCCGATCATTGGATAATCCCAGGACTTTGTGACATTCATCTTCATGGAGCCCTTGGCTATGACTTTTCAGATGCTGATGCAAAGGGCCTCGCTAAACTCTTAAAATATGAGGCAAGATCTGGGATCAGCATGGCGACCCCGGCCTCAATGACGATGGATGAAGCTACCATTTTAAAGGCCATGAAAAATGCTTCCTACTATCAACAAGAAGATGACGCAGCATTGCTCGCTGGTATTTATATGGAAGGGCCGTTTATCTCAAAGGATAAATGCGGTGCCCAGGATCCAAAATATATAAAAGAGCCATCTTTTGAATTCTTCCAAAAGTGCCAAAAAGCAGCACAAGGCACAATTAAGGTTGTAACCGTCGCCCCCGAGCAACCAAATGCTGTTAACTTCATAAAGGAAGTATCTAAAAATATACGCGTATCTATCGCTCATACCGCTTGTTCTTATGATGAGGCTGCATCTGCATTTTGTAGTGGCGCAAGACAGCTTACTCATCTTTATAATGCCATGCCCACTTTAACCTCACGCGCGCCAGGTCCAATTGGTGCAGGCTTTGACTATGAAGCCGATGCAGAGCTTATAACCGATGGTGTTCATGTACATGAATCATCAGTAAGAGCAGCTTTCAGGCTTTTTGGCAGAGATCATATTGTCATGATTTCAGATTCCATGCGCGCAACTGGTCTTGAGGATGGCATCTATACTCTTGGAGGACAGGAGGTAACAGTAAAAGGTAATGAAGCCAGACTTCATGATGGTACCATTGCAGGATCGGTTACCAATCTTTTCCAATGCATGCGTCATGCAGTTTTGAAAATGCGTCTACCTCTTGTTGATGCGGTTAGAGCATGTGCGGTCAATCCAAGGAAAATACTGGGCCTCTATCCTGCACAGGGATTATTTGGAAGCAATGCCGAAGCATCATTCGTTATCTGCGGAAAATATCTTGATATCAAGGCTGTGATTTTACGAGGCAGAATTATTTTAGGGGAAGAGTTCTTAAAAGAGCACCAAATTTGATATCACAGTCTAGAATAATGCTTACTTTGACGCTAACTTTGGCAATTACTTATTAAGTACTGTAAAATTCACGCGCACAATACATGAATCAGGTGAAGAAAGTGACTCAAGATTTCGAGCTTATGCAAAAAGAAGATCCTCAGGCTTTTAAATTTCAAATAAATGAACGTTTCAGAGGTTATCTACCAGTGGTAGTTGACGTTGAAACAGCAGGCTTTGATCCTCACAAAAATGCATTGCTTGAAATTGCCATGATGACAGTTGTGCCTGATGAAAAAGGCTTTTTACATCCCGGTACCCTAATATCATCATGCATCCGTCCTTTTAAAGATTCTGAGCTAAATCCGTCAAATATTGCTTTTTTAGGTATTGATCCCTTTGATGAGTCTCGCAATCTTAAAGATGAGAGCGAAATCATCCCCGAGATGTTTCGCTTTATTAGGAAGGAAGTTAAAGCCATGGATTGTACCCGTGCCATTCTTGTAGGACACAATGGCAGCATGGATTTAGGCTTTGTTCAGGGAGTTGCAGAGCGTGTTGGCTGGGGGAAAAAATGCCCTTTTCACCCATTTTCTATAATTGATACTGCATCCTTATCCGCGTTAGTATATGGTCAGACGGTTCTTGCCAAAGCATGCCGTGCTGCAGGATTAGAGTTTGATGCATCCTTGGCTCATGGCGCAGCCTACGATACAAAAATGGAATGTGAGCTCTTTTGCCGTTTGTATAACCGCTTTACAAACTTTATGGGGATTCCAGATCCTAACGCTGCAGACAAGTAACAAACTTGCAAAATTCTTTTAATAAGAATAAAACAATAGAAGACGTGCAAGAAAACACAAAAGAAAACGCAGAAGAAACGAACAAGGAGCTCAAAAAAGCGTTTAAAGCTAAGCCATACTGAGCAAGATATCATTTTCTTACTCTCAGATAATGATGACTTAACCATCAAATAACTGGCGTCTATAATTCAAGAGAAGTCGATTGCCAGTGTAAGTTATTACGTGCGGCAGTTAAAAGACAAGCAATTACTAAGTCGCAACGGTTCTACCAAAAAAAACAAATGGCTCGTCCATCAAACAGAGGAGCAACGATCCCCTGTAAATAATTAAATGCTGTTTAAATCACTACTCTGATATATGATTCATATTCTTAAATCAGGGTAGCTAAAACATATCAACTACCAAATACCGCACATCTTCATTACAAAAAGACACACGCAGGTAATTGCAAGAGCGCAGCATAATCCTAAGAAGATAGGCTTAGCACCTGTCTTAATAAGCTTTATAAGATCACAATTCAAACCGATTGCGGCCATAGCCATCACGATCATAAATACGCTTAATGATTTAAATGGCGTAAAGACAGTGACATCCACATTAAACAGACTTACACAGATGGTTGTAAATAAAGATGCTAGGACAAACATTATGATGAATGATGGCACCATCTTTATCATTTTAGAGCCGGTTAATCTTTCACCTTTTTGCTCACGACCAATAAAGATAAATGAAAGACCTAGGCAAATTGGGATAATAGCAAGAGTTCTTGTAAGCTTTACAGTTACTGCTTCATCAAGAGTCTTAGCACCTAGTCCCCACATTCCATCCCAGGTAGAAGCCGCCGCGGTTACAGATGAAGTATCGTTCACTGCAGTTCCGGCAAATACACCAAAAGCATGAGCGTCATGGGCAAAGCCAATATAATCTCCAAACCATGGAAAAATTAAGGCTGCAAGTACATTAAAGAAAAATACGGTTGATATAGCCTGTCCTATTTCCTCATCTGAGGCCTTAATTACGGGAGCTGCCGCGGCAATTGCAGAGCCTCCGCAGATTGATGAGCCGACACCGATCAGGGTACCAAGCTTGGTTGGGATGTGCAAAACCTTACATAAAATCACGGTGGTAATTAACGACGCAGCGATAGTTGAAATAATCACCGGCAACGAAGAAACACCTGTTTTAACAACAATTTCTAGATTTAAGCCAAAGCCTAACAAGATGACTGCGTATTGCAACACCTTCTTTGAGGTAAATTTAATTCCAGATGAGAATAATCCGTGAGTTCTCCAAAACAGTGCTATCACCATTCCAAGTAATATTGCAATCACAGGTCCCCCTGCGACCGGACACATGCGACCTAAGATAAAAGCAGGTATTGCAATCAGAACACATAAAATAATGCCCGGCAGGTTTTGTTTTAAAGCTTGCATAAGTATTCCTTAAATACTCAATCTTTCATGTTTGAATTTACTATTTGAAGTGATGCTCCATCGGGCATTACTTGAAATCCGCTGTGCTCATAAAATGGCACATTCTTACGATCCTCAGGCATAACCTCAATATAAAAGTAATCGCGGTATTTGTCCTTAATCATTTGAATAAGCTTAGAAGCAATACCGCATCCTTGATATTCAGGCAACACTAGAACATAGTGCACATATGCGAGCATGGCTCCATCATCTATTGCTCTGGCAAGACCAACTAATTTACCATCACACCAGGCGGTAGCTACCGTCTGAGAATTCATTAAGGCCCTAAAAAGATGATTAGGATATTTACCTGATGTCCAATTTATAGCAAGAAATAGAGATTGAACCTGCTCTAAGGAAAAGTCTTTATCAAACTTATAAGTAATTTTTGAAGTATCTATATTCATTTCTTTTGCCAATAAAAAAACTATGGCAAACAATTAGTTATTGTAATTACAACGCTTACATTGAATCATAGTCTGGGCAGGATCATTATTGGTAAAGTGTCCTGACCATTTACAAATCGACTGCAAAATTGGAATTACTGATCTACCCTTATCGGTTAAGGTGTATTCAACTCGAGGAGGGATTTCATCATATGAAATCCTGCTTACCATACCAAAACCAATCAGCTCACGTAGTGATGCTGAAAGTACTGCGTCAGTGATATTCCCCATCTGTTCTCTTAAAAAGCTATAACGGGATTGAGGACAGGCTGCAAGAACACAAATGATCCTGCTCTTCCATTTTCCGCCAAAGATTTCCAAGCCATGCTCTAGTGGACAGCGTATATCTTTCTCAAGCTTTCTTTGATACATATATGATCTAACCTACTGTTTGCTGACGCCAATGTTGCAGTAAATTCCCTTGTTGTACAAGTAACTATGAAATTTAGTAGTAACTTTTTAATTTCCAAAAAACGCCAAATACTAGCACATATGAGCATATATAGGCACATATGA